>NZ_JBSQBN010000168.1:0-7683 GCF_053850585.1 Shewanella sp. A22 | reverse complement strand
CGTATTTTGAAAGCATCTAACGAAGCATAAAGGACTTTGAAACCCGCCAGAATGGAGTCTCTCAGGTATTCCACTTCTGTGTTACATCGATTTAAAAGGGAACAACCATTTCTACATCAATGTGCCTGAATTGAAAAACCTGAGAGACGCTGAACTGACCAGATATTTAATGGGATTGGTATTAGATTATTGACGCAGCTACTAGCCAGCCTGCGCCTTATTTTAGATGGTGTTTAAGGTGTTAAGAGGAGAATAGAGTTTCTTCTAAGGTTCTGCCTTTAAGCAATGATTTATATTGCCAATTATGAGTAGAAAATAGCTCAAGCAATTGTATTTCTATAGCAAAGCCCGCTTGTTTTTGATATTCGATGACATATTGTTCATCACCGATACGCCTAACTTCGATAACATCCTTAAATCCTAATAACAGCTGGTGAAGGACATTCATATCACACGATTTCATGGTGAGAGTGATAAAATCAGTCGCTTGACTTGCATTAATCGATACAGACTGTTGTAGCTTACCATGTTCAAGGTAAACGACTTGGTCACACAATTTTTCAAGTTCATCAAGGTTATGTGAACTAATGATAAATGTTGTATGGTCAGATAAGTCTTTGACGATTTGACGAATTTTTTTTGCATTAGCGGGGTCTAGTCCTGCTGTCGGTTCATCGAGCAAAACTATTTTTGGGGAGCCTAATAGTGCTTGAGCAATCGAGACACGTTTACTCATACCGTGACTTAAACTTTTAGGTTTTGCATCTGCGGAGTTGCTTAAGTCGACTAGTTCGATAACTCTTAAAGCCTCTTGTTTAGCTTTTGTTTTTGTCATCCCTTGCAGTTGTGCAAAGAATTGCAGTTGTGACACGATACTAAAGTTAGGATCTAGTGCCGCATCTTGTGGTAAAGCAGACAATATCCCTTGTAGCGCTTTGCTACCGGGTTGATGTCCTAGAATACTAATATTGCCGTTGGATGGTTGAATATAACCGCAAAGTAAACTAAACAATGTGGTTTTTCCTGCACCGTTGGGGCCTACTAATGCAATTGGTGCACCTGTAGTTAGCTTGAGTGAAACCTTGTCGAGCGCAATTTTACTGCCGTAATGTTTTGATAGGTTATTACATTGAATAATACTCATAGTGCACTCCGACTCATTAATACTTTACCGACAAATAGAATAATGACCGTTTGCAGTAAGGGGATAGGAGCAAGTGCCAATGAACTCAACCCTTGGGTATTGATTAAACTAGAAATTTGCGAGCCTGGTAATATCCAGTTTAACCAGCTTAATTGTGGGAAGTTCATATTGATTAAGGCAATGATGATAGAGACAACAGCCCATAAAATCACTGCGTAAATGCTTGCTTGTCTAGCGGAGTTTGCATACAACGACAATACAGCCATTGCAGCAGTATAAGGTAGCAATACAATCACTAGATTAATCAAAACGATAACGCTGGTTGTGATTGATGGTAATAATAGCGATATATCGCGAGATAATGCTAATGTGATGGTCGCCAATAAAGTCAAGACGATCAGCAGTAGTTGAATGAACATTTGACCGAGAAAACGACCGAAAAACAAACTTGTTCGGCTGACTCTTAGTGTGAGAAATCGTAAACTGCCTCGTTGTTTATCTGAACTAAATTGATCCGCTGCGATAAAAATGCTGAACATAGGAAATAGATATAATGCTGCCAGCCAAAACACTGCAAACTCTGCGACTGGCCACTCAAAGAGATGGCGTAAACTTCCTGGTCCAAACAGTGCTTCGGTAAAGCCTTTAAAGTTAGGCTCCATGATAAACTCGGATGCACTTTTAATTGGGTAAAGTAATAATATGGCCCAAATTAGCATAAAGGCAATCAACGAAACCATGCCACTTTTATTGGTGAAACGCTTGGTTAATTCATATTTTGCTAATAACCAAATATGAGTGAGTGTTGATGGTGGTGCAGTGCTATCCATAATGTCTTCCTTGCTTGGCGGTTGACCGCAAAGCATTAATTAATGTAAAAGTGGCTCTAATTGAGCGAGTTTTTGTTCTAGTAATACCACCCTTTGTTCTAATTCTGTAATTCGAGTATCTTGCTGTAATGCTTGATTAGTGTGATTCGAAACCTCAATAGCGTCAATGCTGTTGACTTGGTAGTCATCAACATTGCCACTAAAGCATTCAAGGAATCGACAATCACGTTTATTGGCTTCTCGAGCTAATTGCACAACTAACGGCTTTTCTCGTTGGGTTAACGTTAATAATACTGTTTCAACTTGCGACGTATCGTTGAACTCATGGAGTCGATTAGTGCGAGTTTTAAGCTCTCCAGGTGTTTGTGGGCCGCGCAATAACAACACACAAATCACCGCAACTTCAGCACTATTTAATTGCAATTCACTAAATTCCGTATTACAAAATCGATGCTTGTATTTTACGACTCGACTACCAAAGCCTGATTGTTCGCTAATTAAGCGTTTTTTTGCCAATTCTTCTAAAACAGTTTGTACTTGAGGTTCAGTTAGGGACATCACTGGATAGCGACTGCTTTTCTGGTTACATGCTAAAGTAAGTGAGTTTAATGACAGAGGATATTGATCAGGTGTGGTGAGTTCTTTTTCGAGTAAACATCCGATAACTCTGGCTTCTAATTGGGTTAATTCCATACACAGTATCCTTTAATAAAAAAGCACGATTCTATTACTTTTATAACAGAGACATGCTTTTTATCAAAGGATTGGCTAATCAAGCTGAGTTAATTGGTGATTGTTCACACAGTTAATCGTATACCATCACTTTCAATTGAAATATCACCAGCTTTAAATAACCCGCCAATCGATTTCTTAAACGCTTTTTTGCTCATACCGAGTTGATCATAGATGACATCAGCATCTGTTTTATCATGCAGGGGTAAAAAACCATTTGCACTGCGCAGTTTATTGATGATCAGTCGTGCATTTTTATCTAAGTCTTCTTTACCACTTTTTTGTAGCACGAGATCGATTTTTCCGTCACTACGCATGGTTTTAATATATCCCGTCACTTTTTGGCCAAAGCGCAGTTTTTGGAATACTTCGTTGGTGTAAATGACGCCCCAGTGCGAATTGTTGATAATCGCCTTGTAACCTAAATCTGTCGTACCGCCGATGATCAAATTTACTTGTTCGCCTTGGGTATAATGAGGTTCTGTTTTGTCGACAAATTTATCTAATTTAGATGAAGCCATAATACGTTCATCGGCATGGTTAGCATGAACATAGACTAAATATGAACGACCTTCTTCTGCGGGTTTGTGTTGTTCGCCAAAGGGTAATAATAAATCTTTGTCTAATCCCCAATCTAGAAATGCACCGAATGGTCCAGTAGCAACCACTTTTAAATAGGCAAACTCACCGACTTGGGCAAGTGACTTTTGGGTTGTGGCGATCACGATATCTTCAGAGTCTAGGTAAAGAAATACGTCGACCATATCGCCGACTTTGCAACCGGTAGGGACAAATTTATTAGGAAGCAAGACTTGTCCAAGCTCTTGAGCATTTAAATAAACCCCAAAATTAACTTGTTTAACAACTTCTAATGAATAACGTTTGCCGATTTGTATCATGAATGACTCTACTTTAATAAAAAATGAAAAGATGATCTTAGGAAAAACGCTTAATTATACACGTAAAATTAGCTCACGTTGTGTCAATTAGTCGCGATATAAAATCATTTATTTTGAACACTGTATTTACTGGTGATTATGACAACGTTTGCAAATGCATTTTTATGACAATTTTATCGGTAATTAACTTGCATTACACATCATTGCAAGGTTTAATTGCGCCGTTTTTATAAAGGCTGAAATTGTGACATGTTATGAATGAAAAAGTGAGCTAAGTTCGTCTTTTTTCTTTAAAACATATGTGACTAATAAGAGAAACCTAGTGACTAGGCTGTTAGCTACCAAGATTTGCATGCTTTGCGGACATCTGCGTAAGATGTTTAATATAAATTAACTCACGACGATAAAAATACTATTTGGTATTGGGTTTTTACATAGCCTTTAATTCGTCTATCACTGGTTTATCAGCCATAATGACAGTTTAAGATAAACCGCTTATTTCTGGGTAATCCAAATGGGTTACCTTGATTTTTAACCAGCAGTGCCCACCTGATGGAATGCTGCTCACTTTGATACAAATACGGAAAATAATTATGTCTGATTGGTCTATCGAAGATGCTCGCTCGGGTTATAACGTGACTCACTGGAGCCAAGGTTTTTACGGTATACGTGAAGATGGCGAAGTGACCGTGTCACCTGATCCACAAAATCCTGATCATAAAGTTGGTTTAAATGAATTAGCCAAAAGTATGGTCGAAGCAGGCGTTTCGTTACCGGTTTTAGTCCGTTTCCCACAGATTTTACACCATAGGGTGGAAAGTTTATGTGAAGCATTTAATGATGCAATTAAGAAGTACGATTATCAAAATGATTATTTGTTAGTTTACCCAATTAAAGTAAACCAACAAAAAACCGTAGTAGAAGAAATTCTAGCCAGTCAGAAATCAAAAGAAGTTCCTCAGTTAGGACTTGAAGCGGGTAGTAAGCCAGAGCTAATGGCTGTACTTGCCATGGCACAAAAAGCCAGTTCAGTGATCGTGTGTAACGGTTATAAAGATAAAGAATATATTCGTTTAGCTCTGATTGGCGAAAAGTTGGGCCATAAGGTTTATATTGTTCTGGAAAAAATGTCAGAACTAAAAATGGTATTAGCAGAAGCGGCTGAATTAGGTGTTAAACCTCGTTTGGGCTTACGCGTACGTTTGGCTTTTCAAGGTAAAGGTAAGTGGCAAGCCAGTGGTGGCGAAAAGTCTAAATTTGGCTTGTCTGCGGCACAAGTATTGAAAGTGGTTGCTGAATTGAAAAGCGCCAATATGCTTGATTCTTTACAATTATCGCATTTCCATTTAGGTTCGCAAATTGCCAACATCCGGGATATTCGTCAAGGTGTGAGTGAGGCTGGTCGTTTTTACTGTGAATTACGTCAACTAGGTGCCAGCATTGATTGTTTTGATGTGGGCGGAGGATTAGCGGTTGACTACGACGGAACCCGAAGCCAAAGCAATAACTCTATGAACTATGGTTTAAATGAGTATGCAAATAATATCGTCAATGTATTAACCGATTTATGTAATGAATACGAGCAGCCAATGCCACGTATTATTTCAGAATCAGGTCGTCATTTAACGGCGCATCATGCTGTGTTGATCACTGACGTTATTGGTACAGAAACATATTTACCTGAAAATATTCAAGAGCCAAATGAAGACGCGCCACAATTGCTTCACAATATGTGGCAATCATGGTTAGAAATCAGTGGCCGTTTTGATCAACGTGCCATTATTGAAATCTATCATGACAGCCAGAGTGATATTGCTGAAGCACATTCATTGTTTGCGGTAGGTCAATTAAGCTTAGCGGATAGGGCTTGGGCTGAGCAAACTAACTTACGGGTTTGTCATGAAGTAAAAGGCTTATTAAGTAACAATAATCGTTACCATCGTCCTGTTATCGATGAGTTAAATGAAAAATTGGCAGATAAATTTTTCGTCAACTTCTCATTATTTCAATCACTACCTGATGCCTGGGGTATTGACCAAGTGTTCCCTGTTTTGCCGTTATCCGGTTTAGACAAAGCACCAGAGCGACGTGCAGTGATGTTAGACATTACTTGTGATTCAGATGGTATTGTCGATCAATACGTTGACGGTCAAGGGATTGAAACAACATTACCTGTACCCGCATGGAGTGCAGACAGCCCATATTTGATTGGTTTCTTCATGGTGGGAGCATACCAAGAAATTTTGGGTGATATGCATAATTTGTTCGGTGATACTAACTCTGCTGTTGTGCGAATCGATGAACGTGGATTAAGCCAAATTGAATCCGTGCTAGAAGGTGATACAGTGGCTGACGTTTTACGTTATGTTAATCTAGACGCCGTTGATTTCATGCGGACTTATGAAGAGCTTGTTAATCAACATATTGTTGAAGCTGAACGCGCCAGTATTTTAGAAGAGTTGCAGTTAGGTCTTAAGGGCTACACATACCTAGAAGACTTTTAAGTTATAAAATAAGTTAGGTTGGCTTATAAATTAAAAAGCTAATAACCTTGGTGTTTTATGGGAGTGTTGATCTTTTAGGTCGCATACCGTTTAAGATAAAAGCGTTTTAACCGAGGAGAGTGGATTGCTGCTAAGCAGCATTCACTCGCCAAAGAGTAAAATGATTTTTGACGAACCCTTCGGGTTGCGTATGTTGGCAATGTCTACTGAGTTATCGGCTTTTTATGTAGAATAACTACACCACAAAGCTTTTGCTTTTTAGTTCATGCTTTTGTAATAGCTCAGAATTTGCTGCTCACATAATCTTGGAAGGCCAACAGACCATATGCTTTTAAGTTGCTAAAAATGTTTTTTGAAGCGTCAGAGAAAAAATTAGAGATTATTGTGAATGTTTCCGCGCCCCAATTACGGTCTTTAGATTGTGCATTTTGGTTGGAGCTTGTTGCTGCCTCAAACGCTGATATTTTATCTAAAGTAAGCAACGAATATTGTGATGCTTATTTACTCAGTGAGTCGAGTTTATTTGTATGGGATGACCGCTTTGTTATGCTCACGTGCGGTACGAGTACGTTAGCTAGCTCGGCCTGTTACTTTATTAAAGAGCTCGGCGAACCTGCCATTGCGTATATGTGTTACCAACGTAAAAATGAATATTATGCCCATTTACAAGTTAGTTCGTTTATTGATGATGTGGCTACACTAAAGCATTTTATTCCGGGGCAGGCATATCGGATGGGGCATTTAGATAGTCATCATCATTATGTTTTTACAACCAAGAAAGAATATCAAGCTAGCCAACGTGATACCACTCATGAACTATTGATGTATCATATTTCTGGTTCTATTGCTGATTATCTACGTGGTAATAAGCAATCTGCTATTCAAATTGCTCAGATGTTGCAATTAGATCGTTTATTTAATGGTTTTATTGTCGATCAGTATCTGTTCAGCCCGTTTGGCTATTCAATCAATGGCATACGCGGTAATGAGTATTTTACAATACACATTACCCCACAGGAAAGTAGCTCTTATGTCAGTGTTGAAACAAACATCGATATTGTTTCAACTCCGGTTGATATCTTTGCCGAGTTAGTCAAACTACTACAGCCCAATAGCTGTGACATTATTGGTTTTAATAGTGATATTGCCGGAAAACCGTTTTTAAATTATCTGTGTTTAAGCCATTGCGTGATGACTATTGAGCAAGGTTTTAACATACATTTCAGTCACTATCAGCAAGATTGCTTAGACATGCTGACTCCAACATTGTTGTAGTTATTGGCACTTGCTATCTTTTGGGAAGTCTATGACTCCTCCCACATAAAAACTGATTATTCGCTTTATTCAAACACATTCGGGTATTTACGCCAGCCACTTAATGCTATATCCACGGAGTTTGATGCTGGGCTTTACCTTTTGATATGGCAGCAACGGGTCGCTTTGGTGGTGTAATACCAATCCTATTAAATATGTGATCTTTCAGCGGGAGTTCAAAGTGCTGTAGGCAAGGCAGATGATTGAAGCGAATAGTGATCCTCGGTAACAAGCTCCTGCGTTACTCTACCTCCAGCATC
>NZ_JBSQBN010000167.1:0-7828 GCF_053850585.1 Shewanella sp. A22 | reverse complement strand
GGCAAGGCAGATGATTGAAGCGAATAGTGATCCTCGGTAACAAGCTCCTGCGTTACTCTACCTCCAGCATCTGACCGCCATGGAGGGTGGGAATGTGTTATTTTTTATGGAAAAAAATAGACCATGCCGTCGTATTTTGAAAGCATCTAACGAAGCATAAAGGACTTTGAAACCCGCCAGAATCTGAACTGACCAAATATTTAATGAATATGGCTTGTTTATGGCTTGGACAAAAGAGGGGGCTTTATTGCCCCCATCGTGATTTATTATTTATCCCGAACTTAGGTTATTGACGTTATGCACTTGGCTAACCAAGCGTTATTGTGCTCGTTACGCTTTGCTTCAATAACTCCGTAACCATAAAGTTCTATTCTTTGGGCGACAACTTGTAGGGCCAATGTGTAATCGCCCATGGTATTAGCATTTCCCTGTAGTGTTTGTATGTCTAAAAAAATAAAATATTTAATGTCACCTAAGGCGTCGGTATTGAGAAGGGTGTTATCCCATTGTGTGGCTGATATTTCATCCATTACTCATTTCCTTATAGTAACCCAACAACGTAAGCGGCGGCGTTATCAATTAGTGGGCTGTTACCAATTGTTAGTGCGAAAGTCTCACGGTCTTTAATAAGTGTTTTTTTAGCTTGTTCCAATAGCGCTAATTGGGCCTTGTCGATAGGTTTACCATTATGAGTGGCAGCACGATGATGTTGCATTTCATTGAGGGCTGTAATGCTGCTTTCTACTAAATTTAGGTATTCTTGTACCCCACTAAACCCAGTAGGTAACGTTGTTACTTTTTTATCGGAAATGTTTGTTATCACGTTATTGCCATTTTGGTCCATACGATAAAACATCATCTTACTGACATCGGGTAGCAGCTGACTTAATTGGTCTAGTTGGGTGCGTAAGGCTAGTGCCTCTTTATCGTTTATTTTTGCTAACGTGCTGTATATATTTTGAATTAACATTTTTTTTCTAACGTTCAATTCTCCTAACGATCCACTCGCTAAACCGTTAATCGCCAGAATGCTGTCTGCAGAGGCATTTTTAGCGGCTTGCCCTGTCATAAATGAACTGTTGATGGTGGTGGTGCCAAACTTATACCAGTCATCGCTCGATTTGCGTGATAATTCAAAGTCGCTTACAACACTTGTGGCGTTACCCGTTGCTTCATTGGTTTTAGGGGTGACGACGACAGTTCGAGTTTTGACACCGATTGTGCCTTGTAAAGGTTGTTGGGGGTCTGTGGTGCGAGATTCTAGTGCAATGCTGTTGCGTTCGGAGTGATGGTAAGTCACTGCATTACTGCAACCGACTAAAGATATTAATCCCAAAAGAGATAAAATGCTTAAGCTAATATTTTTCATTGGTTATCTCCGCTACTTCCTTGCGCTATTTTGTTATCGCCATAGACTTTTTTACGCAGTTTGGTGACGGCATCTGGTTTTACTGCAAGTTTTTCCGCGGGTTCCCCAGAGGCAACAAACTCAGAAATATTCATATCATCAAGCCCTGTGATTTCTACTTTATTAACAGAAAACAAAGACATGGCATCCGATTCTTTTGTTTTCTTTGGCACTATGGCATAAACATCTCTATCGTAACCAAGCGACATTTTATTGCTGCCCTCGGTACTGGCGGCAAGAGTTAACCCTAAAGATGTTTCTTGTACATAGACTAAATGGTTTGATTCACAACCGGCTAAAAGGACAATGAGTAATGGCCCTAAAATGAGTTTATTCATTAATTGTGCTCCTATTGTTATTGGCTACATTATTGACTGCGCAAATATCTGTATCGTGTTTTTCAGTTGTTAAATAATAGACAGAAACTGAGTCTTGCTTATTAATACTCAGCATTTTTTGAGAAGAGATACCAAGGTTTAATCGAACATGCTTGAAAGACATTGCTAGGCCCAGGCCTGTTTGTTGTGTGTTAACCATAACAGGCTCGTTTGCATATGTGAGCTTGGCGGTTGGTGTAACGGTAGGTGGGGTAGGGTTGAGTATTTGCTTGAGGCATAGCTCTTGATCATCACTTATCACGGGGTAGATGAGTTGCTGCCGAATGTGCCCGAGTTGGAGGCCGAAACCCAGTATTGTGAAAAAATGTAAGCCAGAGGCTTCATAGGTGACTATTTTTGAATTGCTGGAAAGCTGGGTATGAGATTGACTGCCAAAGCCGACATTATTGATGGAACAACCACCGCATAACAGCATGGTTGCCATTATGGTTAAGCTAAGCTTACGCCGATGTTGATACGCTATGATTGGCATCGTCTTCCTTTCGATGATAACGAAGAGCTTTTACGCTTCCATTGCTTATAATTTAGTCTATATGTTGTGGAGTGCCAAGAAGAAATGAATAAATCTGTTAACGTCAATTTTCGCCACGGCTTAAATCCGCTTAAAGTCTTTGTCTATCATGTTACTGAGCAGCAATTGCCCTGTTTGATTGACTCTAAATTCGCCATATTTTGATTGTTCAAAATCTGCAGCTCGGCCTTCTTGAAAGAAAAAAGCATTACTGGCTAATTTGACCCTGCCGTCTCGCACACGATATTGAATGAGCCGTTGATCAGCTGTTAAGGTTACGCCCTGATATAGGCCATCGAACTGGGCAACTCGATGCTTGTCGAGTGTCACAATAAAAAAGCCATCATGGTTATTTTGCGTGCTTGAGTGTTGATTAACTGACAGGATAATCACTCTCGCGATGTCATAATTTAGCGCCATGTAATCGCCCTGCATTAAGGAGCGTGGATCGACAGGGGCCAGTTCAAACAGTATGACTTCGCCATTGGCTAATAGTTGTTCTTGTTTAAATATCTTGTAGTTAATGAGTGCGAGTATTACTAATGCCGCAATAATTGCCCATAGTGACCGCTTACTTAGCTGACGTGAATTAAGCAAGGTGTTGTTATTCGATGTCATTATGGTTGCTCCTTGTTTTGTATTCTTGTTGCTGGAGTCGTTTCAATTACAGCGCTAACGTCTTCTGTATCCGCAGTTGGATCCATCAATCCAACTTCATCATTATTTTCAGCCCCATTTTTAGAACCATTTTCTGCACTAATAGCAGCCGTATTTTCGACCCTATTTTTGGCGCAATCTTTGGCTTTAGCGATCATGGCCAATCTGAGCAGTATTAACACTATGCCACTGGCCATTAACCACAATGATTTATCAAACAAGTCTATGTGGAGTGAGTAGTAATACAGGCTGATAAAGGCGAGTAGGGCACACACCGAAAGGATCACTAATTTGCGTTCGTTATAGAAATAGCCCAGCAATAACATGAGTAGTGCGGCGCTTAATCCACTCATTGGAATTGAAAGTAGACCAATTAGTATTGCAATGATGATGACTAATAACTGGCTGCGAAGATGTGGGGCTAACGCTTGGTTGGTATGAATGTCGCGGTGTAACTGTTTAACAATGCGATTAATTAACCATAGGGCAGATAACACGCTAATGCTAATAGCAAGATACTGACTTATGTTTGAGTCAAACGCGATTAACACGTTGGGCAGGTCCATCATTTTACCCATATCTGACAACACAAAATTTGCCAATAACAAATTGATGGCAACAGCGTAACCTAACATTCTTATACGTTGATAATGTTGTGGCCATTGGTAAATGTGTGACCAGATAAACAATAAACTCAGTACTAACATTGGTAAGACGAGTAGCGTTAATTGGTTGATGACTAAAATAGCTAACAGGCTGGGTACTAACCCTACAGCGGCGACAAATTGGTTGGATTTGTGGCGGATGATCGCCCAATGAATAGCAAATGTGACAACATAAATTAACGCTATTAGGGTATCGTTGCTCGACTCTAATCTATCGTAAACCCCCAAAAGCCACAGTATTTGTCCACACAAGCTAAAAGCAAATACCATTTGCAAAACAAACTCTTGGGAAGTTGCGTTAATGCGATAATAAAGTAAACACCCTACGCTTAATGCGGCACCTAAGCCGATAAATGATTGCTCAATATCGCCTATAATCGATCCGCTAACCATTACACAAGCTAATAGAAACTGTGCTGCAACCCAACCACCAATAATTTGCACGGCAATAATGTACCAAGGGCTTGCTAATACTGCATCTGGTGCCGTTTCAGTGGTGACGAGCTGCTTATTAAGCAGCGTTTGCCATAATGCGCCGCTGGGCTCTATTTTACTCATATGGCTGCCTCATCTTGCTGCGTTACCATTTGGTTGAATTGTTGGTGCCATTTTTTGAGCCAATATAAACAGCCACTGGTTAGGCCTACTATCACCATAGCAATTAGAAAAAAACTCGTTGTCGAGTCGTTAGACTCAAATAGTGTTTTGGATAGTCGTGTGACAATAGCGGTACTCACGCTGGTTAATACTAATGTGAGTGGGTATAAGGCGGGTGAACGATAACGATACCAAACAAATATACTGGCCATAATGACCAGATACAGTAACGCATAATAGGCAACATATTCGCTGGCGCTGTAGTGATAATTGAAGTCAAAAATGACCCAAATGATTAACCAGGTGAACCCGCTCACGCTAGCAAGTAAGCTGCTTGCTTCAACCATGGGGCAATTAAAATGCAATTGTCCACGCCATTTACAGCGTTTAGCTAAGGTAAATGTTAGGTGAATCGCTAGGTTTGCTAAGCTGAAAACAGCAATTTGTTGAATGTCTTCAAGTAGAAAACTAAATATAGATGCAAAGGATTGAAGATATAACCCTAAGCTGATGTTGAGTAATACCACCATCAATAACCACAACAGATCAAAACCAGCGATGTAAGCAAAGGGTAGAATTAACACCGCCCAAATGGCAAATAGTTGCCAAGGGTCGGCGCCTGTTTGGTAGGTTTGCCCCACCAATGCCAGTAATGCTCCGAGCATAATACTGGCCCCGAGTAACATTGCATTGGCTAAGCTCCAGCCATAAGTCTGTTGAAAGTATTGGTTGGGTTGATCATGCAGGTTATGTTGGCCGTCGGGCTGTAAAAATGATTTTTTACGCGCGCGGTTAGCAAGATAAAATCCGCCAATAAACAAAGTAAATATGGTTTCGACTATGGCAAATTTACTGAGGTGCGACAACGCATCCCAGTTGAACGCCATGAAAAATATTACCCCAGCACCCAGTAATAGTACACCGAGATAGAGCAATATATTGGCTATAAATTGTCGCCACATTGAAGCGCTTGGGTATGGAGACGCAACTAACATTGCAGTGCTAAAGTGGCGGGGCTCGATTTTTCCGCCTAAAAACCAATGCCATATGGTTGAACGTTTTTGAGTCATCATCCCTTAGTCCTTGGGGGCAATCGTATTAATTGTCGATCCGTTTAGAGCACCTCACACTTTATAATTTAAGGCGCATTAATGTATCAATAGTAACGCCCTTTTATGTTATAACAATCCCATTAAATATATATTTACTGGGATTGGTATTACATCTACTTGAGTCTGAAAAGGGTATTTTTTGAGGCGGAAGGGGCGCTGTAGGATTTGACTCAATAGTGGTTAATTATGCGTGAAGGTTGATGTGTTTTTTGCGCAATAGCTTTTGTTCGAGACAACAACTGACATTATCAATCACGCTCAATCCGTTTGTTCAATAACATATTAATTTCAATACAATATCAGTGTAGGGTTTTAGAAATGAGAATAATTAGTCGCTTGTACTTTGGGTTTGCAACCTTACTGGTCATTATGGTTGGTATTACCTTGTTTGGTTTGGTAAAAATTAGTATTGCAGATAACAATCTAACTAGATTATCAGAGCAAACCGCTTTTGAGCAGCGCCAAGCAATTAATTTTAGGGGAAGTGTGCACGATCGAGCTATTTCTATTCGGGATTCAGTTTTGGTTAATAGTAAAGATTTATCAAAAGAGCACCAGAACGATATTACTCGCCTCAATAGTTATTACCAAACAGCCGCAAAAAAGCTTGATGTTATGTACCAAAAAGTGCCACATAACAATGATGAGTTAGCACTGTTGCAAGATATTAAAGGTATTGAAACTGAAACATTAACATCAACCACAACCTTATTTAATCTCATTAATACTGGTCGAAATGATGCTGCCGCAGAATATCTACTCGACACCGTTTCACCTTTATACAGTGATTGGCTGAAAAAAATTAATAAGCTTATCGATTACCAAGAATCACAAATACAATTGCAGGTGTCTACTGCACTTGAACAAACCTCTAGCTTCCAATCCGTTATGCTTGTGGTGACTGCAATAGCATTAATGATAGGCAGTTTAGTTGCTTTCACTTCAGTAAAACGTTTAAAGAATATTATTGGCGGTGAGCCAGAATATGCCGCTAATGTTATCCAACAAATAGCATCGGGTGATTTAACTGTAAAATTAACGGTCATAGCACCAAATAGTATTTTATGTGCTGTTCAAGATTTGGCTGTTAATTTATCGGAGATCACTAAAAATTCGATTTCAGCCGCTGGAGAATTATTATCTTCATCTAAAGATTTGTATCAAACGGCAAAAGAAAATGAGCATTTGATTAATAATCAAAAATTAGCAACCGATCATGGTGCCGCAGCCATTACCCAAATGTCGACCACAGTGGCAGAAGTTGCAAACCATACCAGCGAAGCTGCAATGTTAGCTAAAACAGCAACGAACGAGTTTAATACAGGCCAAAATGAAGTCAGTAAAACTCAAGTCGATATTGATGCATTGGCTAAAAAAGTCAGCGAGGCAGCCGATATTGTTAACCTGTTATCTGAAGACAGCAAAGAGATTGGTTTGGTGTTGGATGTGATTCAAGGTATTGCGGAACAAACAAATTTATTGGCATTGAATGCAGCTATTGAAGCTGCTCGCGCGGGAGAGCAAGGCAGAGGCTTTGCCGTTGTTGCCGATGAAGTCCGTAATTTGGCTCAACGCACACAAGAGTCTACTCGCCAAATCCAAGTTGTGATTGAAAATATGCGCACCAGCTCTATTAAAGCCGTTACGGTAATGGATGAAGGCAAAAACCAAGCTATTGCAAGTGTTGAACAGGCTAAATGTGCGGGTGATTCATTAGTCGCAATTAATGTTTCGGTTATAAAAATAAGTGAGATGAATACCCACATAGCAACCGCTGCAGAACAGCAATCGCAAGTTGCTGCAGAGATAAACCAAAACTTTAGTGAGATCACCAATTCTTCAATGTTGGCTCAACAAGAAGCGGTAAAAATTACTGAGGCCAGCCATCAACTTGCTGCGTTGGCTCAAACATTAGAATTAAACGTCAAACAATTCAGAACTTAGGTGTAACGCATATTTTTGGTGGAGGCTCTTGAGCCTAAGGCCGCTATTGCCTACAATAACGCACGTTTTATTAACTACAGTATACAACAATGAACGACACTGCATCTAAACCAGCTTTACCTGATCGTCTTAGCGTTAATCCACGTAGCCCACATCATGTGGAAGCCATTTTCGAACACGAAATTGGTATTTTATTTAATGGTAAAGAGCGTAATGATGTAGAAGAATATTGCATCAGTGAAGGTTGGGTTAAAGTTGCCTCACATAAAGCATTAGATCGTCGCGGTCAACCGCTTACGATGACAGTAAAAGGCAAGGTTGAAGCGTTTTATAAGTAAGACTGATTACCTTTTATTTATGGTTAAAACGAAAGGCTAGCCGAATGGGCTGGCCTTTGTTTTTTTTAATTATTTAATACCAATCCTATTAAATATGTGATCTTTCAGCGGGAGTTCAAAGTGCTGTAGGCAAGGCAGATGATTGAAGCGAATAGTGATCCTCGGTAACAAGCTCCTGCGTTACTCTACCTCCAGCAT
>NZ_JBSQBN010000166.1:0-7837 GCF_053850585.1 Shewanella sp. A22 | reverse complement strand
GCATCTAACGAAGCATAAAGGACTTTGAAACCCGCCAGAATGGAGTCTCTCAGGTATTCCATTTCTGTGTTACATCGATTTAAAAGGCAACAACCATTTCTACATCAATGTGCCTTGAATTGAAAAACCTGAGAGACTCTGAACTGACCAGATATTTAATGGGATTGGTATAACCCTATGGGGCTTTTCTCTGTTTGCCAAACCCCTTTGTCATAAAGCGTGCACTGCTTTTTACCATCAGTTTACCTTCTACATACAGCTCTCCCGCAACCTTATATAGCGGGGGACGAGAAGAGGTAATTTCACCTTTAATTAAAATTTGGCTATTAACCGGTACTTCATGTAAATAGCGAATACTCATATCGGCAGTAACCGCTTCAATTTTTTGTTGAAATAACGCCTGGCACATTCCACTATCCAACAACGCAGATAAAAATCCACCGTGCAAAATACCTTGATAACCTTGTTGGTGAATAGTGCCTTTAGCTCGGGCCCACACCCGTTGATCGGCACTGCTATAAAACTGCAGATGCAAGCCCAATAAGGGTTGTGTACCACATAACATGCAATGTTGATGGCTCAATTGCTTCTCGACTGCTTGTAAGGAGTCGAGTGTCATATTGGGATAAAAAAACGTTAAGTCTTCAAATAATAATGCTTTTTCAGATTTATCTTGCTGATACATGTTTGTTCTCAAAAAAATATAAATGCAATTTTTGTTGGCATATGCCAATAAGTATTTTAGAGTATCACATCAATATCGATTTGAGTATTTAACGAGACTAAAAAAACATCCTATTTATACTCGCCTGTTAGCCTTTCAAGATAAACGTTGTCAGCCGAGTGTTACTGATTTAATCAATATGTAACGCTACAGCCAAAAAGTTAATGGCTTAATTTAGCTGACAGTAATTTAACGATAAAGGCTTATTATACCAATCCTATTAAATATGTGATCTTTCAGCGGGAGTTCAAAGTGCTGTAGGCAAGGCAGATGATTGAAGCGAATAGTGATTCTATTTTGAAAGCATCTAACGAAGTATAAAGGACTTTGAAACCCGCCAGAATGGAGTCTCTCAGGTATTCAACTTCTGTGTTACATCGATTTAAAAGGCAACAACCATTTCTACATCAATGTGCCTTGAATTGAAAAACCTGAGAGACTCTAAACTGACCAGATATTTAATGAGATTGGTATTACAAGGGGAAAATAATGGCTTTTGTTATCACGTTTTTAATGTTTATCGTATTTTTTGCCGCGATGGCAATTGGGGTATTTTTGGGTAGAAAACCCATTCAAGGAAGTTGCGCTGGATTGGCGAATGTAGGTATAGAGAAAAGCTGTGATTGTGAAGTCACCTGTGAAGAACATAAAGCCTTATATCAAATACAAGAACCAGCTAAAAAATAAATACAATGGCCGTTTACCGTTAACCACAACACGCAAGAAACGATACTGGGCCATTGCTTACCAAATACGATAACGATTTATTTGATAAACATAGGCCCAATTCGATGTTAATAAAGTAACACTATGGTTTGTAAATAACCTTTAGTTGATCTGTTACCTCTGAAGAGTCAACATAACCGATGACGGCTGGGTCTGCTATTATCTCAGCGATAACAGCAGCAGCAGAGCCAACTTCTTTTGGTGGCTCACCCTTTCCAGAAAATATCAATTGTGACCAATATGCTTGTTGTTGAGAAGCGTTCTTTTCGGTTACCTTGATATGAAATGCTTCTCGAATAGGCGCATCACTTGGATATTCAATAATAATTGGTTTAGTGCCATTTGACAGCGTTTTTAATTTACCTAAAAACAACTTCTTAGCGTCACTTGCATTGAGGCTATCAATACCATTGAGATTTCCCACAACAACAGGTTCTGCAACAGCACTCCCCACGCTAATTAGGAGGCTAAGCATTACTAGTAATAATTTCATCATGTTACTTCCTAATTAAAAGATACAGTCTAAGCGAATTGAATAAACCAACGAGTCATCTTGCTTAGATCCAAAAGTGGTAAGATCAAGATTACTGGCCAAAGTCGCGTTACTAACCATGCCGACTGTATCGCCAAAATTGTTAATTAACGTTGCATCAGCTTTTATCGATACATTGCTTATTACGTCGTAACGTACCCCTAATGAATATGCATCTCGTTCTGCCGTTAATAATGGTTCTATCGGTACAGTAATCCCCCCCAAATTGAAATATTGACCAACCCGTTCAGAATTATCTGTAGTTTCCAATCTAGCAATGGTCACATAAGGCATCCAGTCACCAAAACGGTGCCCATATGTTAGGTAAGCAGACTTAGTATCTGACATCTGCCCGTCAGCTTCTACGGTGGTATATTCACCCGTAACTAAGTTGGCGCCATCATCATATTTCACACCAAAACCAACAAACTCTGTCTTGGTATCATCAGGAATAATAGGGTAGAAGGGGCTTGTTGAAGGCACACTAATTTGTGAAGTACCGTAAACAGCGCGAAGCAATAAATTATCGTATTGCCAACCAGCACTTGCACCATACATGTAGTTAAATTCAATATTACCTTCTTTGGCTTTACCGCCAAATGCTTGCAATTGAACGGTTGAGTGATCTAACTCTAAGTCGTAAGCAATATCACCACCGACATAAGTACTAAATGGTACCGCGCCGTAAACTTCTTCTGGTGGACGGATGAACGGCTGTGCATAACCCACATCAAGAAAATCAGAATACATAAAAATAGGGACACGCAGCTTACCCGCTCTTACGCTGATATCATTATCAAAGGTATGCTTAATATAAGCCCACTCAAACTCTGGATCGTAGTCATCTTCACCTTTGGCAATAAGTTGTGTGACAACACTTGTCTGCTCACCCAAAGCAAATTTAGCTTGAAGACCAAGTAAACTTAATGAGTCCAGCTCATAGCTTTCATCGGAGCCTACATAACCAGCATCGTTATTCGATCTTGTCGCACCCACGCTAAAAAATCCGTTCACCTTAATACGATCGGCTATATCGCTTGCAGTACTGCTTTTAAGCAATCTAATTTCTTGCTCCAGCTGACTGACTCGTTGGTCTACTGTATCGTCTGCGGCAACAGACAGAGCCGTTGTCATCAGCACAGGGATAAGGTAATACTTTGTGTTAACCATTATTTCTCCTAAGGAAACATGTAGTAAATATTTGTTTATTTATGGTTTAAAACATGGGTGAAACAACATTAAAAATGATGTTTATCAAACTTTGTATTGATTGATGACTTGACTAAGCCTCTTAGTAACGTTCTGAATTTCTTTGCTTTCATTAAAGATTACTTTGGCACCATCTCGAACCGAGAAGGAGATTTGATTTGCATCGGTAATACTGTCGGATATCGCTTTGTAAGTTATTTTCTGTTCATCTGTTGCATCAGCAATTTGTTTATTGAGCGTCAAAATACGCTCAACTTTACAAGTGATTTCATTGAGTGAACGACCTGATTTTTCTGATTCTGCAACAGTCATATTGACACTTTGCTGACCTGAGGTCATTGCAACGACCACAGAAGAAGCCCCTTTTTGAATTTCCTCTAACACTTGCTTTATTTGTGACGTTGCATCTTGCGTGTGTGAAGCCAAAGATCGCACTTCGTCGGCGACAACCGCAAAACCTCGGCCATGATCAGCAGCTCTGGCCGCTTCAATGGCAGCGTTAAGAGCCAAAAGATTGGTTTGATCTGCAATACGGCTAATTGTATTTAAAAACTCCCCAGCATTATTCGCCAACGACTCAAATTCACTGACCATTCCAGCCGTTCTATTCACATCATCTGCAAGGGCATTAATGCAAACCAGTGTAGACTCAACAACATCGTTACCTTCTTTAGCAGTCTCGTTAGCATTGGAAGCTTCTGTAGAAGCTAATAAAGCGCTTTCAGCAACAGAAACAACACTCTCAGTAAGCTGATGAACCGCAGCCATAACTGACGCCATAGCAGTATCTTGCGATTGAATTAACTCAGTGCTATCCATACTGGTGGTAGCTAACCGTGTAGACACCTGCTCCAGGGTGATAATTGTTTCTTGTGTAGAGCTAATGTTGCTGTGCATTGAGTTAATAAACTCATTAAACCAATAAACCAAATTTGCGACTTCATCATTACGCAAATATTCAATACGCTTTGTTAAATCACCGTCACCTTCAACAATATCACGAAGTGAATCAGTGACTTGATTTATTGAGCTGGTAATATTCCGAGTTAATAAGTAACTCGATAACACCATCGTTATAATTAAAATAATACCCAGCATAATACCGACAATACGGCTTGCTTCGTTCTGCTCAAATATTGTTGTTACCACATCATTAGATGCGGAATGAATTAATGTTACCGCATCCGTTAATGACTTCTCTAACGCAAGTAGGGCATCATTTGCCTCTCTTGAACGAGGTGTAATCACTTTAAAATCGACATTTCCAGCCACAAGTGATGAGGCAACAAAAAATTTATTTTTGCTGTAAGTATCGAATAACATGATAAAATTGTCGGGCAAGTTAAGTTTTTTGTTGCTGGTTTCTATATTTGATAATACATCTCGCACCGCTGCAGAATATTGCTTTGCTTCTGTAAGTCGATCTTTCTCTCTCGTTGTCACCGCACCTTCAAGACTTTTCTCTACATCTTTTAAGCCTTCTTTGGCGTTATTTAACAGCTCCAGCACTGGAGTGTATTCATGTTGAAGTAAAAGAATATTAGTCTGCGTTTGCCGAACCAGTTTTTGTTGATACAAAAAGAAAATCACAAATCCTAAAATGGCGACAATGGCAAGAAGTCCTATCTTGTGACTGATTTTTAAATTATTCCAGACTTGCATATGTACACCTTCGTTATTTCAAGACAAGCGGATTCGGCAACGAAAATAATTCGCATCAAATAGCACTGTGTCATATTAAGTGGCGTGTATATCCTAATTAAATAGGAACGATTTTCATTTAGGTAAATAGACAACATTAAGAAGCATATATAATACATATTGCAAAGAGTTTTTGTTGTGATCAACTCTTTGTTTTATTCTGTCTCAAAAAAGTTTTAATTATTTTTGTGACTAATGTATCGAACGATTTTTTATAAAACGAATTAATGTTCAACTAAAAAAATTAATTAAACAATCAACATAAAAATAACTACCCATCATTTCATTAAAAATGATCAAGTCGTTAATATCCAATATATGAGCATCAAAAAAACACTCCACCTACGTTAATATCACTTATTAATCCAGTGTTTATTTACACTGTTATGAAATATAATTAATTTATTTCTAAACTAAAAAATGGTTACTATTTAAACATAAAACTTGATTTAAATGTTATTTAATGCCTGGAACATCAATAAAAACGACGCCAACATAATGAATATAAAGAATAAATATAAAAAACATCAATTACTTCCATTATTTTACGACACCCCCAGAACAAATAATAAACAATTAACAGCCTGCTAATAAACCTTGTGGTAATGTACCATTGAATCTTTGCGCCTGAATTTAAAATATTAAAATGAACTTAAGCCAAATTATATATAACTTAACGTTTAGAGAAATTGTTAATTAACTACTTATTACCCTCCAACACGACTTAAAAGCAAACGAACCTATTACCTGCTCTTCTCGCTGTAACAAAAAACTATACCTATATAGTGATAGTCATATCTATTTATCAGTTGATTTATAACAACGCTTTCGCAGTCTCATTCATGTAGATAATCTTAAAATATATAGTATCGGTTTGAGTAGAAAGTCTTTCAATTAATATAGATAATCCGATGAATTAACCTACTTTTACCTAATGAGCCAATACTCACATAACCAAGCTTTATTATTACCTTCACATTGGTATAAACCTGATTACCAATTATGACCGCTATCCTAAGACCAATACCATAAGAGCAATACAGCGATAACAGAAAAGCCATTTAACTGGATGTCTTCGCAAATCCAATGATTGTATAATGCCAACAAACTATTTAGGATCAGCGTATCTCATCCCAAACAAGAACTGACTGAATGACCACTGAGCTTTATTTTATCTACGACTCGCATTGCCCATGGAGTTATGCCGCAACGCCTTTGGTGAATGCATTACAACAAGCCTATCCAGAAATGAAGGTGCATTTACTGCACAGCGCACACTACATTGGCAAAGACAGCGCTGGAGAAGAGCAGATGCAAGCGGCCGCAAAAATCAGTGGGCTTAAGTTTGGTCGCGACCATATTCGCTACGCAAACAGTCCTAAAAGCTCAATAAAAGTCGCAAACTTAATGGCATGGTTGCAAACCAAGCATGCCGATAAGCAATTGCCAGTGCTTAATGCGCTACAAAGAGCCCATTTCATTGAAGGTAACCCGCTTACCAATAAGCACGATTTCAATGCCATTGTAGAAAAGTTTAAATTGTCAGCATCAAATAAAGTATTTAAAGATGAACTGAGTATGGATGCAGAATACGTACTAGAAGGTATAGAAGAGATCCAACACGTTATCGGCACAACCGGCTTTCCCGCAATGGTGATGACCGTTAATGATAACGCTATTTTTATCGATCACTCGCAATACTTGAGCAACCCTCAAGCGGTTGTTGCAACCGTTGAAAAAGAGATAAATGCCATCAAGCAATCAAAGCATTAATGACAAAACATTTTCAATACTGGCAACTTGCAAACAATATTGGAATGTAAACATAAAAACCACGGCTTATCACCGTGGTTTTTTATTCATTGGAATCTTATTCCAACTTACTTAGCCAATACTTTGCACCTGCGACGCCAGTAACCAAATCGCCAAAGCAAAAAATATTATCCCCATAAACTTGTTCTGATAAATACGAAACTTTTCATTTTTCAATAAGGGTTTACCTAAACTGCCCACTAACGCCACTAATAACAAATTAAATGCTAACCCCATCACATTAAGCAGCAGCCCTAATGCCAGCATTTGTTCGCCGGAACTGGCACTTAATTGAGTTGAAACAAACTGAGGCAAAAACAACACAAAAAATATCAGCGCTTTAGGATTAAGCAGGTTGCTCAATACCGCGCGACGATAAAGTAATTTAGCTAAGTTACCCTGCTGAGTAATTTCGGGCGTTTCACTCGCGCTACTGCGCATACAGTCCCAACCCATTTTCAATAAATACGCCCCGCCCATTATCCGTAATAACTCTAACGCCATCGGATTCATCGCCACTAAAGCAGACACGCCCATGGCAGCAAGCACGGTTAACATTAACCCCGAAGTCGCATTACCAAAGCTGGCATACACCCCCACTTTGCGGCCATAGCTCAAACTAGAACTGGCAATTAACAACATATCCGGCCCAGGAATTAACAATAAAGCGACCACTGTCGTTAAATATAAAGGAAGTAAAGCCAAATCAATCATCATAAATACACAAGCAACGAAAAAACAGGAAAATAAGGCGCGGATTTTACAGCTATCCAACATGAATGAAAGTCATGTTGAGCTTCGTATTGTATTTACACAGCCCCCCTTGGCAGGGATTGTTTACAACTGGGTTAATTAACAACCCAAATGAGTAAATATTGATAATCAGACAGGCTATACCAATCTCATTAAATATCTGGTCAGTTCAGAGTCTCTCAGGTTTTTCAATTCAAGGCACATTGATGTAGAAATGGTTGTTGCCTTTTAAATCGATGTAACACAGAAATGAAATACCTGAGAGACTCCATTCTGGCGGGTTTCAAAGTCCTTTATGCTTCGTTAGATGCTTTCAAAATACGACTGCATGGTCTATTTTTTTCCATAAAAAATAACACATTCCCACCATCCATGGCGGT
>NZ_JBSQBN010000165.1:0-7994 GCF_053850585.1 Shewanella sp. A22 | reverse complement strand
CTCTCAGGTATTCCACTTCTGTGTTACATCGATTTAAAAGGGAACACCATTTCTACATCAATGTGCCTTGAATTGAAAAACCTGAGAGACTCTGAACTGACCAGATATTTAATGAGATTGGTATTAAAACAACGTATCACCTACTATAACGCCTTGCGTTAACATTATTTAATCCCAAGCCATTCGCTTGGGATTATCATTTTTGCTAGCATCAAAATCAATAGCCCCATTTGACGGAATAATTATGATTGCCAAACTAAAGCAATTTATCCAATCGCATACTCAAGAGAGCAGCCCTGAAGATAAGGTAAAACATCTCAATTTAGCCGCAGCAACCCTCTTACTCGAAGTCGTATATGCAGATGAACACGTAGCAACGACGGAAGCCGCTTTGTTACCAGAAATGCTTATCAGCACCTTACAAATTAGCGCCGCCGAAGCGACAGAATTGTTGGATGACGCAAAACACAGCCGACATAACGCAACTTCACTGTTTGAATTTACAACCGAAATTAATAGCCAGTTTAGTGTTGAAGATAAGCAAAAGTTACTGCTTTCAATGTGGAGGTTAGCTTATGCCGACGGCGAATTATCACGTTACGAAGACCAAATTATTCGCCGTACAGCTGATTTATTATACTTAAAACACAGTGAACTCATACAAATGCGCAATATCGCCATAGAAACGCGCTAAGCTATCGCCAATTAACCTTGGCTATTACTGAGTAAGTATTTGCGCGTAAGATGTACTTTTTGCCACCACATAAAGGGAGCTATAACTACTACCAAAACAATGGCATAAGCCATATTACTGCCAAGAGCAATGCCCAAACCGATACAGAATAAACATCCCGCGACCACTAAGGGTAGATAACGTTTACTGAGTAACTTAGCCGCAGACAACATCGCCAATAAGTAAATAATGACAAATACACCATTGCTCCAAGCGATTAAATCTTCTAATTCCTGCGAGCTAAAATAGGTCGCTATAATAACAAGCGACATGGCACCCAAAATGGCAAATAAGGCTCTAAAAGGTACGCCATGCGAGTTTAATTTAACGAAATAACGCGGCACAATACCTTCTTTGCTAAAACTCCATAACAAACGCGCGGCACTCGCAGCATATACGTTAACTGTTGCTAACCCGCTGGCAATACCTAATACCCCAATAATATAAGCACCATATCCGCTCAAAAAGGTGTTTGATAACAAATAATCAAATGCCGATATCATCGCTAAACCATCACCTTCTGTTGGCACCATAAGCAATAGAAACGTACAGGCTAAATAGATAATCCCTACCAGCACAGTGCCCATCATCATTGCTGGCAACAAGTCTTTTTCTGGCTTACTGAAATCACTGGCAAGATGCGTCATGGCTTCAATGCCTAAAAAGCTCCAAAAACCAATCCCCATTGCTAGCATCACTCCACTAAACTGCGGATGACTACTATGTGCAAAGCTTTCCAATTGGTCGACATTCAATCCACTGGCACCAAATAATATTGCCACCACCGAAACAATCAACAAAGTCAATGCGAACTGTAATTTTGCCGACACCTGAATACCTTTAATATTCAGCAGTAATAACACCGCTACAATCAATAATTCTGCAACTAATTGACCCAGCCCAGAAATAGAGACTAAAGCCTCTAGAAATTGAAAGGTCATCAAAATTGCAGCGGGTGCGCCAATTGGGATCACTAACAAAAAGATCAGCCCGATAGTTCGACCAGCCGTAGCGCCAAAAGCCTTTTCAATAAAATAAGCCGGACCTGCCGCATGGGGAAATCGGCTTGCTAACAAACCAAACACTAATGCAACCGGGATAATCGCTACCGTTAATAATAACCATGCTAATAGCGAACCTGAGCCCGCTACCTCTATGGTCATTTGCGGCAAAATAAATACCCCAGTACCTAGCAATGTGGTGGCCATTAAGCCTGCGCCTTGCCAACGTCCAATTGTTGCGGTTATTTGATTCATTATCTTATTCTTACAGTAATATATTGCAATATTATAAGGCTAAACAGAAAAACAATCTGCGGGTTAATTAACTCAAGTTGCTTTACTTAACCGACAATATGATGGATATATAGCAACTTTCCGTCATAATGACTGAATGTGAATGAGTACACAGTTGTTAGGATACAAAGCATTGGATAAATTTGATAAAGCGATTATAAGCGAATTACGCCTTAATGCTCGACAGAGCATTTCATTTATTGCCGAGCAAGTGAGTTTGTCACGCAGTGCAGTGACAGAACGAATTAAAAAATTAGAGCTCTCGGGGGTTATCCGTGGCTATCAAGTGCTATTAAGTGAATCGCAAAAACAGGGCGTCTCCGCATACTTTGAAATTCAACATCGCTGTGCTCGTTGCGCTGAAGTCATTCATATATTTACCACCATACCTGAAGTGATTACTTGCCAAGGCATTACGGGCGATATGGATTTGTTGGTTTATGTGCATGCCAATTCAATGCAGCGATTACATGAAATTCGTGAATTTATTGATGCACAAGCCGACATAGTCAAAATTAAAACCCATGTGGTAATGAGCGAATGGATTAACAATCAAGCATAACCACAGACTTTTTGATAGATTTACCATAAAAATCTGCACTAAATCTTAGATATAACGAGAACTTGGCGTTACACTAATATTCGTTATTTATCTTGAATATGAGCCAATATGCAACAACAGACTAGCGCCGATATGAATTTATTATGGGGTCAATTGATCTTGGAAGAACTGGCACGCTTAGGCGTTAAGCATGTATGCATGGCACCAGGCTCTCGCTCGACTCCGCTAACATTGGCCGCAGCTAGTCAAACCCAACTCACACGTCATATCCACTTTGACGAACGTGGTTTAGGGTTTATGGCCCTTGGACTGGCAAAGGCCAGCAACGCGCCAGTGGCTATTATCACCACGTCAGGCACTGCGGTAGCCAATCTGTATCCGGCCATTGTAGAAGCGTGGTTAACTCATGTGCCCTTGATTGTGTTATCTGGCGATAGACCACCTGAATTAATTGATTGTGGTGCTAACCAAGCAATTGTTCAACCCGCTATATTTGCCCAATATGCTAAGCAAGTTAACCTACCGACTCCTGATATTGGTTATCCGGCCAATGCATTATTAAGTACTCTAGATCATGCAATCGCAAACCAACATCAACCGGTACACATAAACTGTATGTATCGCGAACCATTGTACCCGACAGAATTGATGACATTGGCCCATGTAAAAAAAATTGCCAGCGTCACCACCTCAACGTACCTTGCACCACTCAATCAGTGGTTTGACAATGCTAAACCACTCACTCACTATGCTGGTCTTAATAGTGCTGATTTACCCACAACAGACACATTAATGCGTTTTGTGCATGGCAAAGGCATCATTGTGGTTGGAACCTTGAGTCCTGAAGAGTCTCCTCAACAAATTATTGCATTAGCCCAAAAACTGGGCTGGCCAGTATTGGTTGATGCACAATCGCAGTTGCGTCAACATCCTGGGGTGATTGGTCACGTCGACCAGTTATTATTAAATCCTAAAGCTAACAAATTACTTGAACAAGCTGAGCGTGTATTAGTGTTTGGTGGGCGCTTTATTTCCAAACGTTTAATTCAATTTCTTGCTCAACAATCTTGGCATAGCTACTGGCAAGTAGTTAAGTTTGGCGATCGCTTAGATCAAAGCCACCAATCTAAAATGTTATATCAAGCAAGTGTGAAGGCTGTTTGCCAATTACCTTGGCCACGTTCATCACAAGCCAATTGGGCACTGCAATTACTACCATTGAATGAGTCGTTAGAAGTGCTGTTTAAACAACAAATCGACAATACAACATTTGGTGAGGCCCAAGTTGTGCGCTCCATTGCAGTGGCTCAAACAGATCAACATATATTATTTATCGGTAACAGTTTACCTATCCGACTCTATGATATGTATGCGCCAATCGCGACAAATTCTCCGGCAATTTATACTAACCGAGGAGCATCGGGAATTGATGGGTTAATGGCTACAGCCTGTGGCGTTGCAGCAGACCGAAAAGCACCGACAACCCTAGTAATAGGCGATATATCTTGCTTACATGATTTCAATTCGTTGGCCTTGTTAAAGCAAATGGCCCATCCATTTATATTAGTTATTCTCAACAATGATGGCGGTAATATTTTTAATTTATTACCCGTACCCAATGAAAACCTGCGCAATGATTTTTATCGTTTAAGCCATGGCTTAGAATTTGGTTATGGTGCCGCCATGTTTGGTTTAGCCTATCGACAAGCGGATGACATTGAATCCTTTAAGCAAGCTTATCAAGAAGCATTTGAGTTTAATTGCGCCTCAGTGATTGAAGTGAACGTCAGCCCAAATCAAGCAAGCGAGCAAATTGTTCAACTTAGTCAATGGGTAAAACAACACTAATGGTAATGATCCGTCGTTTTGGCCAGCCACACTTACCACCATTACTTATGCTGCATGGTTTTTTGGGCAGCAAAGACGACTGGTCAGTCTTAATGCCACGTTTAAGCCAACATTTTCATTGTATATGTATTGATTTACCTGGTCATGGCAATAATCTAGCCACTTTAGATTCGCCTGGTTTGCACCAAGCAGCAAAGCTTATTGTGAATAAAGTTCATGACATGGGGTACCAACTGTTTCATTTGTTGGGTTACTCACTAGGTGGGCGAATAGCACTGCATATTGCAGACAATTTCGCCGATTCACTATTGAGCCTGACTCTTGAATCCGCTCATCCTGGCTTACAAGATAGCCAACAACAAACAGCGCGGGCCAAAAGCGATAACCTTTGGGCCAACAAACTCCAAAATTTACCGATAACAGATTTTCTCGGTCTTTGGTATCAGCAAGCCGTTTTTAATGATCTAGATGAAAATGAAAAACAGCAACTTATTGCCATTCGTAGGATAAATAGTCCGCAACGTTTAGCCAATTGTTACCAAGCAACCTCGCTGAGCATGCAACAAGATTGCCGCAATGTACTCACTCGACTTGGCTGTCCCTGTCATTTTATCTATGGTGTGAATGATAAAAAGTTTGCCCAATTGGCTATAGATTGGCAAGCGACACTCGCTGATTCGGATTCGGTGAATTTACAATTACATCCATTGCAGGCCGCAGGTCATAATATTCACAGCCTACACCCTCAACTGTTTACCGACACCTTATTGACGCTATTGTGCTTAGATCCGCTTACGGATCCAAAGGAATAACAATGCCATCATCGGACGACTTAATCATAAGTAGCTGCACGCTCTATCAATATCAAATCCCACTCAACCCCAGCTTACCTGTAGGCATACAGAGAATTGATTTTCGTAAAGGATTAGTGCTTGATATCCAACTTAATAATCAGCAAACAGCATGGATTGAAATCGCCCCGCTTTCGGGCCTAGATATTGATAATCAAACGATAACGGGGTTTAGCCCAGAATCACTTGATGAGGTGACATCTCAGCTACTGCACATATTACCGAATTTGATCGATCAACCTTTAATGCTTTTAGCTGATATTACCAAACAAATGAAATTCGCCTCATTAGCATTTTCATTCAGCTTATTACATGCAAAATTAACTCACCAGCTGCCTATACGCATAGAGAATCCACAAACCCAATCTGCGACAGTGCCCCTGTTTTATGATGGCATGTCGCAACAGGCTATAAACCAAAAATTGCTGACTCAGGACAGCATAAACAGCGTTAAAATAAAAGTAGCCCAAACCAGCATGGCAAGCGAGATCCAATTTATTTATCAGGTACTAGCTGTCGCTCCACACGTTACATTACGTTTAGATGCCAATCGCGGTTTTAGTCTTGAACAGGCTATCGATTTTTTAGCTTGCTTGCCAAAGCATAAAATTGAATACATTGAAGAGCCTTGCATTAACCCGAGCGATAATGCGCAAATACACCGCCAGTTAGGGATAAAATACGCCTTAGATGAATCATTAAATTCGCCTAAATTTGATCTCGATTTAGCGTTACAACAACCCGGTTTAGGGGCGTTAATCATCAAGCCAATGTTATTAGGTTCGCTCGAAAAATTGCAAAATACGATAAGCCAAGCTCACCTTAATGGTGTTCGCTGTATTTTAAGCTCAAGCTTAGAGACCGATATAGGTATCAGCGACTTACGCTTAGTGAGTCAAGCATTAACCCCAGATGAATCACCAGGCCTTGATACATTAAGCGCCTTCACCCAAACATTATTGCTAGCAACCACTGCAGCATCACCACAACTACACCATAAGGCATTGCAACTAATCACTCACATAGGCCAAATAGGTTATTCAGATGAGGTCGAAATATGATGATGTCACCTTTGCACCAAACCGCATTAAGTCATCCAGATGCCATTGCGATTAAAACCGTCAACAAACATATTGATACTTGTATCAGCTATGCTCATTTAAGTGATTTAGTCCGCCATGTCGTAAAGCAATTGCAATCTCAAGGTGTTCAGCATGGCGACATTGTGGCTTGTGTGTCACATAATAATATTGAAATGATTTGTTTATATTGGGCATGTATTGACGCAGGGTGGATATTTTTACCCCTTTCACCTCGATTTGCTGATGTACAGATTAATCAACTTATCCAACGATTTGATCTGCAATGGTTATGGACCGACAACCCCAGCAAACAAAACGGGATAGATGTTGCCCATTGGCTCGATATTACACTCCCTCAAAGGCCAGAGGTAAGCACACCACAAACGCTTGAAGTATCACCATATCAAGCTTCAAATATTATTCTCACCTCTGGTTCAAGTGGCATGCCCAAAGCCGCAGTTCATTGTTTAATGAATCATGTTAGCAGCGCCAAAGGAGCTGCTACGTTTATCACGTTAAGTGCAACTGATGCGTGGCTATTATCGTTACCACTATTTCACATTGGCGGATTAGCAATTATTCACCGCTGCACCTCAGCGGGGGCCTGTATTGTGTTACGAGATCAAACACGAACATTGGCCGAACAACTTACCTCCAACCACATTACCCACGTATCATTGGTACCAACCCAAGCAATCCAGATTCTCCAACAACATCCAGCAGCATTTGCCAATATCAACGCAGTGCTATTAGGCGGTGGCGTAATTGAACCCGCACTTATTGAAGCGCTTCAGCACCAGCACATTAATGCTTATACCAGTTATGGCATGACAGAAATGAGCTCACAAATTACCACGGCTAAAGCAAACTTATCTGGTCATCATGGTGTTCCTCTGCCATCAAGACAGCTTACGTTAAAAGATGGGGTGATTTGGGTTAAAGGTGATTGTTTGTTTATGGGTTATCTCACCGATAAGGGCTTAAGCTTACCTTTAGATGAACAAGGGTGGTTTTGCACCAATGATAAAGGTGTCTTAGACCCCAATGGCCAACTCCATATTTTAGGACGAGTTGATAATATGTTTATTTGCGGTGGTGAAAATATTCACCCAGAGCAACTTGAAGCCGTGTTATTAACCCATCCTAATGTGGCCCAAGCCATTGTATTTGCTATTGCAGACACGACGTTTGGCTATCTACCTGCGGCCATTATTGATTACAGTGCGAACACGACTGAAACAGTGGACATTGAAACGGTTAATGTTCAGCTGTGTCAGTTGGTCGAATCGACGCTAGCACGCTTTAAGCGACCCAGGCAGTTTTACTCTTGGCCTAAAAATATCGTCGCTAGTGGCTTAAAAATACCAAGAAAAAGCATTATTAAAGCAATTCAAGTTCATCCAAATACCTTACCCACGACAGGCTAAATATTATACCAATCTCATTAAATATCTGGTCAGTTCAGAGTCTCTCAGGTTTTTCAATTCAAGGCACACTGATGTAGAAATGGTTGTTGCCTTTTAAATCGATGTAACACAGAAGTGGAATACCTGAGAGACTCCATTCTGGCGGGTTTCAAAGTCCTTTATGCTTCGTTAGATGCTTTCAAAATACGACTGCATG
>NZ_JBSQBN010000164.1:0-8501 GCF_053850585.1 Shewanella sp. A22 | reverse complement strand
CAAAGCGACAGCTTCTTTTTTAAAATCATCTGGATATTGTTTATTTATTCGTTTAGTCATATTCACCTCAATAATGGCATTATTATATTCCTTTATTGAAGTGTCCGGCTAATTCAACCACAACATTAGTGGCCTTGGCCATAAAAAATTAACCCAATTATTCAATGGGGAGTGCTGCATCGCCTCCCCAAACCGACCATGAACCATCATATAGAATCGTTTGATGATGGCCTGCTACATGCGAGGCTAATATCAAAATACAAGCTGTAATGCCAGATCCACAACTGAGCACCCGTTGTGCATTATGGCTAGTATTTAACGAGGCAAAAAGCGTTTGTAACTCACGTAATGACTTCATTTTAAAACCATTTAACACTTGCGCAAACGGCAAGTTAAGCGAACTGGGAATGTGGCCGCTGCGCATCCCTACTCGCGGTTCTGGTAAAGTGCCATTAAAACGCCCTGCTGCGCGGGCATCAATAATGTCAACGTTCGCATGACCAAGATGAGTTAACACAAACTCAGTGTCGCACACCTTGTGCTGGAGCAAACGTCCTTTAATATCACCTGAGTAAGTAGGTTCTGCAAATTGACGTACCGTATCTCGTCCTTCCGATCGCCATTGCGGTAACCCCCCGTCGAGCACAAAAACCTTATCAAACCCCATAGCCTTAAACGTCCACCAAGCTCGCGGTGCTGAATAAATACCTTGGTCGTCGTAAATCACTACCGTGCTGTTATGGACGATCCCCAATGATTGTGCGGCATCAGTAAACTGCTCAGCAGTTGGAATGGCATGTGTTTGAGAGGAATGATGATCAAAAAATAATTTATCAATTTGGCAAGATAATGCGCCGGGAATAACATACAGTTCATCGTATACTAGTGGTTCTTTACCCAATACCACCGCCATACTGGCATCGAGTAGTACAAGATCAGGATCTTCAAGATGTAACGCCAACCAATCTGTAGTTACTAAAGGAGAATTCACATTAAACCTCACTATGTTGTTAAGCCAACTCGATACTAACTTAAACGGCTTTCTTGATAATTATCCAAAGCGCGCTGAGTTAAGTAACTAAAATAGCTAAATAAGATTATACCTACAGCATCGGCAACGAGATCGATGATGTCCAGTGTTCTTGAAGGGATAAAACCCTGACTGATTTCTTCACTCAAGACGAATATCGACACTAACACAGTGCCGTAATAAAGCGGAAGACGCCCTATCCGAAAATGACGACTGAGTAAGGCTAAATTAACAACATAGGTCAATAAACCGAATAACAACATGTGGCCGACTTTATCGCCGAAAGGGATATGTTTGATGATGTCAAAAAAAATACTGTGCGCACCAGTGTTAGCAAGATAAATAACCCACACAATAAAACTAAAAAAAAGACATGCTGCCACAATAATTAAACGAGAAAATAATTTGTCGGTCATAGGTCGTCATCCGTGTATGACATGATGCGTATGTCACTTATATTGATACTATTAAAAATAATGTCGCCAACCTGCAATCAGGTCAAATAATGTCGATGAGTCTACCGCGACAGGCTGATATTTCAGCGTTAATTTTGCTTAACCTAAACCAAGTTAAATTATCTCAAGTTACGAGGTGTACATAATACCAATTCGCATTAGAACTTACTCTTTTAGCGAAAATTATCAGTGAGGTATTCGAGACAGCCTTTTGAAGACATAGTCGTTCCTCGGCAACTGCTCTTGCGTTGCTCTACCTCCAGCATCTGACCGCCATGGATGGTGGGAATGTCTTATTTTTTATGGAAAAAAATAGACCATGCCGTCGTACGTTAAGACAGGCTAACAAAAAAGCCCTTTATCGCTAAAGGGCTTTCGCTCAACATTTACCGTAAAAACAACTATAAGGCAATCCAAGTGGCTTTAAGTTCAGTGTACTTGTCAAACGCATGCAATGACTTATCACGGCCATTACCAGATTGTTTATAACCACCAAATGGCGCTGTCATGTCGCCACCATCGTAATGATTAATCCACACCATACCGCTGCGCAGTGCTTTAGCGGTTTTATGGGCTTTACTAAGATTCGATGTCCATACACCAGCAGCTAAACCGTAAATGGTGTCATTAGCAATGTTAATGGCTTCTTCCATGCCATCAAATTCGATAACCGATAACACTGGGCCAAATATCTCTTCACTGGCGATGGTCATATCATTTTTAACATTACTGAAAATAGTTGGCTGCACATACACGCCACCCGTTTCAGCCATAACCTGTTTACCACCTTCAACCAAGGTTGCACCTTGTTCGCTACCAGCTTTAATGTAATTAAGTACATTTGTTAATTGTTGTTGATCGACCATTGCACCACAGGTGGTCGTTGGGTCAAGAGGATGCCCAGGTTGCCAGCCCTGCATTTCTTGTACAATTAGCTTGATCAACTCATCCTTGACGCCCGACTCAACCAATAAGCGAGACCCAGCGGTACACACTTCGCCTTGATTAAAGGCAATAGCAACCGCGGCGGCTTCTGCTGCGGCTTTTAAATCTGGCGCGTCATTAAATACAATATTAGGGCTCTTACCGCCGGCTTCTAACCACACGCGTTTCATGTTCGATTCGCCTGCATAAATCATCAGCTGTTTGGCAATTTTAGTTGAGCCCGTAAACACCAAAGTATCAACGTCCATGTGCAAGGCTAATGCTTTACCCACAGTATGACCAAAACCAGGTAATACGTTTAATACTCCAGCTGGAATACCCGCCTCAAGTGCAAGTTGCGCCATACGAACAGCAGTTAACGGCGACTTTTCTGAAGGCTTTAAAATCACGCTGTTGCCAGTTGCTAATGCAGGTCCTAACTTCCAACATGCCATCAGCATTGGGAAGTTCCACGGTACAATTGCCGCAACCACACCAACGGCTTCGCGGGTGATCATGCCAATTTCGTTATGTGCTGTTGGGGCAATTTCATCATAAATTTTATCAATGGCTTCACCAGACCAGCGAATCGCGCGAGCCGCCCCCACCACATCAACACCTTTTGAATGTTGGATAGGTTTACCCATGTCGAGGGTTTCAAGTAACGCGAGTTCATCAGCATTCGCTTCCAATAAATCAGCAAATTTGATCATCACTTTTTTACGCTTAACGGGTGGTAAATTAACCCATGTACCGGCTTCAAATACTTCACGCGCATTGGCAACCGCCGCATTAGCGTCGGCTAGGTCACAGCTAGCCACTTTGGCAAGCACTTGGCCATCAATAGGACTGACGCAATCAAATGTATTCCCCGACAGCGAGCCTTGATATTGACCATTAATAAAAGCATGGCCATTAATTTGTAAACTAGCTGCCAATGCTTCCCAATCGCTACGACTTGTTGGAGTACTCATTGTGACCTCGAAATAATAAATGAATTGATAAGCACTCAGAAAAATAGCAAGTGCCAGACATAAAATATGTGCCGTCAAAATAGATTATCGACACAGTAGCATTACTGAATATTGTCACCTGATTATGCTGAACAGCAAGATATTTTCAATATATTTTACAACATAGGCACATTTAGTTTAAATAAATGCACAAAACACTTTAACGTTCATTATTTTTGACATAGCATAGCAAATATTCGTCACTCATTATTTAACCAATTTGAGATGAATACCCTAGGACCTGCTGACCTTTGTTGGTTGCATTTTATTCAAGTTAAACACAACCTTGAAAGTTCAACAGGCCCTAAATTGTAGCAATCAATGTAGAGTCAATTTATGAGCGAATATCAGCAAAAGGGAACTGGCGATTCATCGCAAACATGGCCGAACATGGCACACTTTTGGATGCCCTTTACTGCCAACAAGCAATTTAAAACAAATCCTCGCTTATTAGTGTCGGCACAAGGAATGTATTACACCGACATTGAAGGTAATAAAGTGCTCGATGCGACTGCCGGTTTATGGTGTTGTAATGCAGGTCACGGCAGAACGGAAATATCTGAAGCGGTAAGTAAACAAATTAGCCAAATGGATTACGCCCCATCATTTCAAATGGGCCATCCGCTTGCTTTCGAACTCGCTCATAAACTCAGTCAACTCAGCCCAGATGGATTAGACCATGTGTTTTTTACTAACTCCGGGTCTGAGTCTGTCGATACCGCACTAAAAATGGCGCTTTGTTATCATCGTGCTAATGGTCAAGCGACTCGAACTCGATTTATTGGTCGAGAGCTGGGCTATCACGGTGTTGGTTTTGGCGGTATTTCGGTCGGCGGCATTAGTCATAACCGTAAAACCTTTAGCCAACAGCTACTTCAAGGTGTCGACCACTTACCTCATACTCTAGACATTGCTAACAATGCTTTTAGTCATGGCTTACCGCCACATGGTATAGACAAAGCCGAAGTACTTGAGCAACTCATTACCCTACATGGCGCCGAAAACATTGCTGCTGTAATCGTTGAGCCAATGTCTGGCTCTGCTGGCGTAATTTTACCGCCAGACGGTTATCTACAACGTTTACGTGAAATCACCCAACAACACGGTATTTTACTAATATTTGATGAAGTCATTACAGGATTTGGTCGCCTAGGCGCAGCCTTTGCCAGTGAGCGCTGGCAGGTTACACCCGATATAATCACTACCGCTAAAGCCATCAACAATGGTGCTATTCCAATGGGCGCGGTATTTGTCAGTAATGCCATTCACGACACTTGTATGCACGGCCCCGATGAATTAATCGAGTTTTTTCACGGCTACACCTATTCCGGCCATCCCGTTGCCGCGGCATCAGCATTAGCCACGTTATCGATTTATGAAAACGAGCAATTGTTTGAACGAGCTAAAAGTCTTGAAGATTATTTTGAACAAGCCGTACACAGCTTAAAAGGTTTACCCAATGTCATTGATATTCGTAACACAGGCTTAGTCGCGGGTATTCAATTTTCGCCAAGCGATAAAGGTGTAGGCAAAAGAGGTTATGACATTTTTGACCACTGTTTTAGGCATGGTGCCTTAGTGCGCGCAACCGCAGACATTATTGCGTTATCTCCCCCCTTGATTGTCGAAAAATCTCAGATCGATGACATGGTGAATCACCTTACCGACGCTATTAATGCCGTGGGTTAACCCATTTTCAGTTTATAAGGACAACGTTCATGCTTAACATCAGCCATTTTGTCAATGGGCAACACACCCAAGCAAGCAAGCGCAGCCAGACTATTTATGACCCCGCCAGTGGCGAAGCTCGCGGGCAAGTGTCACTGGCCAGTAAAGATGAAGTGGCAGTAGCAATCGCTTCAGCCAAAACCGCATTTAACACTTGGTCACAAGTGACTCCATTAAATCGTGCCCGAGTGTTATTTAAATTTAAAGCCCTTGCAGAACAGCACGTAGACCAACTCGCCGAGCTTATTACCTTGGAACACGGCAAAGTACTCGATGATGCCAAAGGCGAAATTACCCGCGGCCTTGAAGTGGTTGAATTTGCCTGTGGTATTCCGCACCTATTAAAAGGTGAGCATACCCAACAAGTGGGCGGCGGTGTTGACTCATGGTCAGTCAATCAAGCTCTAGGCGTGGTAGCAGGTATTGCACCGTTTAATTTCCCGGTAATGGTGCCCATGTGGATGTTTCCGATTGCCATCGCGTGCGGCAATACCTTTATCATGAAACCGTCGGAAAAAGATCCTAGCTCAGTAATGTTAATTGCAGAATTACTCAAACAAGCCGGTTTGCCAGAGGGCGTGTTTAACGTGATTAACGGTGACAAAGAAGCCGTCGATGCATTACTAACACACGAGGACATCAAAGCCGTGAGTTTTGTGGGTTCAACCCCTATAGCCGAATACATTTACACCACAGCCTCTGCACACGGTAAACGAGTACAAGCATTGGGCGGCGCTAAAAATCACATGTTGTTAATGCCAGATGCTGACTTAGATCAAGCTGTTAATGCCTTAATGGGAGCTGCATATGGTAGTGCAGGTGAACGTTGCATGGCCATTTCGGTTGTATTGGCCGTTGGCGATGTGGGCGACAAATTAGTAGAGGCGCTTTTACCAAAAATAAGCCAGCTTAGAGTGGGGTGCGGTATTACCCCAGAGATGGATATGGGGCCGTTAATTTCAGCACAACACCTCGATAAAGTACGTAACTATGTTGAAGCAGGTGTGAATGAAGGCGCAACGTTAGTGGTTGATGGCCGGAACATCAGCATTAGCGACCACCAGCAAGGTTACTTTTTAGGTGCCTGCTTATTTGACCATGTCACGCCGCAAATGAGCATTTACCAACAAGAGATATTTGGTCCTGTCCTCGCGATTGTTCGTGTCGACACTTACGCCGAAGCATTAGCGCTGATTAACCAACATGAGTTTGGTAATGGCACCGCCATATTTACGCAAAGTGGCCAAGCGGCAAGGCACTTTTGCCACTATGTTGAAGTTGGCATGGTTGGGGTGAATGTGCCAATCCCGGTGCCAATGGCATTTCATAGCTTTGGCGGTTGGAAACGTTCGTTATTCGGTCCTTTGCACATGCACGGCCCAGATGGAGTACGTTTTTATACTAAGCGCAAAGCCATTACCGCGCGTTGGCCACAAGCGAAAACCGACAGCAACGAACCTTCGGCATTCATTATGCCGACCATGAAATAAGTGAATACTATGACGAAACATATTACGCCAAACAACGGCAACTGACACTAATCACCTAGCAGACGAAAAAACCATCGCAGGCAACCCACTGCAGTCGGTGCAAAATCATGTCGAAAGCCCTGTAAGCAGGTTAATGTTGGGGATGTCAAAGCGAGTCTGGGAGTTGGAACATCAATTATAGCAAATATGAATATTGCGACATTCTAGAAGGTAGCAGCATTATCACCAACAGCAACAACCAAAACTTAACGGTCAATGTAGGCGATAAATTTGTTATACCAGCAGGCTTTACCTGCACATGGAAAGTCGTTATTCACTGTAAAAAGATCTACGTTATGTTTGAACAACAATAACGTCACTATTCGCTTCAATCATCTGCCTTGCCTATAGCACTTTGAACTCCCGCTGAAAGATCACATATTAAATAGGATTGGTATTAGCTTGAATATCACAGATTTCGGTCCAGCGAGCAGCATTAGAAATAGACATAAATTTATCCTTAAATGAGTATGACGTCCGTATCAACCAGTGATGGTTTTCATAAAATGTAGCACAACATGTTTATTTAATAAGCTGTTTTTATCAGTATTAGATCTCGCGCATAGATTTCAACAAAATAGCATTGCATCCATGCCGTACGGGAGTATCTTACTGCTATACAAAAATAAAAATGAACAGCACAAAGGAGCTAATTATGGCTGATTCCCTCATTAAGATACTGGTGATTGCAGGATTATTTTTTCTAGCCTATAAACTCATTTTTAGTGGTAGTCGTGGACTAACGCTTTTTGAAATGCATTTTAAAGACGGTAAACTGACTAGCCATAAAGGCAAAATTCCCGAGCGTTTTGAACGCGAATGCCGTTCTATTGCAAAATCAAATAAACTCACTTGCACTGTAAGAGCAGAAAAATCGGGTGATGTGCGTTTACATGTATCTGCCAATGTGGGCGACAATTTAACCCAGCAAATACGTAACCAGTTTCCCTTTGAATACTACGACAAAAAACAAACAGACTCATCTAAGCTAAAAGGTTAATACCTAATGCTAGGCTATAAAAAATGGACTCAATTGAGTCCATTTTTTATTTACCATATTCGCCATTAATCGACCTGTTTTGCAATAACCAACGTCACTTGCGCCACCGTAATGCCAAATTTGATAATGTCGCTTTTATTGATAATGGTATTATCGTCAACAAGAAACATCCAGTCGTCAAAATGCACTTGGTATTCACTGCCATCGACAAGCAACAACATGTCATAACGCCATCGTAATGCACTGCCACGAGATTCCCCCTCTGCAATGCCTAAAATATCATTAGCTGTGCCTTGGTAAATACCGTTGCCTTTATCTGTAATCTTCCATACCCGCGTTTGCTTTTCACCGTCATCGTAAATAAACCACTCATTAATGACCCCTTGCTTACCCTCTGGGGTATCTGTCCAATACGCTTCCATGGTAACGGTAAACTTACGTATTACCTTGCCAGAAAAGTCTTGTACTACGCCAGCTGCCGTTAACTTTCCATCAAAAAAAGTGGCTAAATCAAACTCTGGTTGAGTGTTGCTGTAATCATCAATAGAAGCAGATGAACACGACATCACGCAGAATAGCAACAAGCCAAAAAGACTTGATTTAGTCAACGCCTGACGCCACACCCCCTGATGAAAATAAGTTGCCAATTTACATAACATAAGTGAACCTCAATGGAGAACAAGTGGAGGGATAAAGTAATACCAATCTCATTAAATATCTGGTCAGTTCAGAGTCTCTCAGGTTTTTCAATTCAAGGCACATTGATGTAGAAATGGTTGTTGCCTTTTAAATCGATGTAACACAGAAGTGGCATACCTGAGA
>NZ_JBSQBN010000163.1:0-8539 GCF_053850585.1 Shewanella sp. A22 | reverse complement strand
GTCAGATACTGGAGGTAGAGTAACGCAGGAGCTTGTTACCGAGGATCACTATTCGCTTCAATCATCTGCCTTGCCTACAGCACTTTGAACTCCCGCTGAAAGATCACATATTTAATAGGATTGGTATTATCCCTAATTCGGTCATGTTTAGTTTGGTTATTAATCAGACATAAAAAAACGACTTAATCAATAAGCCGTTTTTTATTGTCTGTTCACTGGGTTTATTTCAACATAACTTTAGCAAATTTACGTTTGCCGACTTGGAAAACTGCGTCAAGACCAGCATTAAAATTCTGACGAGTGTCTTCAATCTTCTCGCCATCCATTTTTACCGCACCTTGCTTGATCATACGCATACCATCTGATGTAGAGCCAACTAAGCCGGCGTCTTTCAATAAATTGGCAATCGCTAAGCCGTCACCAGCTTCTAGAATCACTTCTTCGATGTCATCAGGTATAGCACCTTTTTGAAAACGGTCAATAAAGGCTTGATGCGCAGCTTGTGCTTGTGCGTCATCATGGAAACGAGCAATAATTTCTTTGGCTAACAGAATCTTAATATCTCGCGGGTTAGTGCCGTTTTCAACATCTAACTTAAACTGAGCAAGTTCGGTTAATGGACGGAATGACAATAACTCAAGGTAACGCCACATTAAATCATCTGAAATCGACATGATTTTGCCAAACATTTCGTTGGCAGGCTCACTCACACCAATGTAATTGTGAGCCGATTTAGACATCTTCTTAACGCCATCTAACCCTTCAAGCAATGGCATCATGATAACGGTTTGTGGCTTTTGGCCTTCTGCTTTTTGTAACTCACGACCCATTAATAAATTGAACTTTTGATCTGTGCCGCCTAATTCAACATCGGCTTGCAATGCAACCGAATCGTATCCTTGTAATAGTGGATACATAAACTCGTGAATCGCAATCGCTTGTCCTGATGCGTAACGCTTTTTAAAATCGTCACGTTCCATCATACGAGCAACGGTTTGTTGAGACGCTAAACGGATCATACCAGCTGCGCCTAACGGCTCTAACCAGCTTGAATTAAATTCGATACGGGTTTTAGCTGGGTCTAAAATTTTATAGACTTGCTCTTTATAGGTTTCAGCGTTAGCAAGCACTTGCTCACGGGTTAACGGAGGACGAGTGCTGTTTTTACCACTTGGGTCGCCGACCATACCAGTGAAGTCGCCAATCAAGAAAATCACTTCGTGACCTAACTCTTGAAAGGTACGCATTTTGTTTAAAATGACGGTGTGACCTAAGTGAATATCTGGAGCGGTAGGATCTGCACCAAGCTTGATGCGTAATGGCCGCCCTTCTTTCAGCTTCTCAAGCAAATCCGCCTCAAGTAATATCTCATCGGTACCACGCTTAATCTCTGCCAATACTTGATCTAAATTCGCCATCTCTACCGCAACTCCTAGGGCTCGCACAAAAAATAAAGAGGTCTATGTTACTTGTTAGCCACAGCAAATGAAAGAGTGTACACTTAGCAGATCATAACAAGAGAGAAAAATTGGTATCTGAGTCAATGGCAAAGCTTCTAACATTATTCACATTGTTGCCAAAAGCACATCAAATCACATTATCGTTATTAGTGATCTTAACGACATTTATTCTGATGTTTCCATCGGAAGATGCTCAAGCTTCTAAACAAACCCAATTAGTGAGTCAAGCGACTGACAAATCCGCTATCGAAACCAATAAACGTTATCCTGTTCCGCTCGCCTTTCGCACGCCGACAGCACCAGGAAATATCACAAAAAGTGTTCAAGATACATCAGTAGATCTGGCGTCGATTAATGATGACAATAAAGATGCAACGCTAACAGAAACCCCTGACGATCAGGCTTTTGCTCAACATCTAACGATGTTACAAACTAGCCAGTCGGGTATTGATGGCATTATCAATGATATTGATCAACAAGTTTCCATACACAAAGCCCAATTAAAACAACAAGATTCCGACAATGACAATATAATAGAATACTATGAAGTGGCTAAAGGCGATACGTTAGGGGGCCTGTTTAGCCGCGCTGGGCTGAGCGCCAAAGATGTTTATGATATTACCCAATTACCCCTAGCAAAAAAGAATTTGCTCACGATTATGCCCGGCGAAGAAATCGCTATCAGTAAAAATATAAAAGGCGAGCTGAAAGAGCTTAGCTACCGCATAAGCAAAATATCGACCTTGGTGATTAGCCACAATAATGACCAGTACAAAGAAGTGGTTAACACTAAAGAAGTAAAAACTCGCACATCATTTATTACCGCAACAATTAAAAGCAATTTTTGGAACGCAGCAGCAGATGCTGGCTTGTCTGGTAACCACATCATGGAGTTAGCCAATATATTCGGCTGGGATGTCGACTTTGCTCTAGACATTCGCAAAGGAGATCACTTTTCGCTGTTGTTCGATCAAGAATATGCCGATGGACAATTTTTACGTAATGGTAATATTCTTGCGGCAGAGTTCATTAACCAAGGAGAGCGATACACAGCAGTACGTTACACCGACGGAGAGTATTATTCAGAAAACGGCAGTAGCATGCGCAAAGCTTTTTTACGCTCACCGGTAGATTTTAAATACGTTAGTTCAAACTTTAACCCACGTCGGTTACACCCTGTAACGGGCCAAGTTAAAGCTCACCGAGGTGTTGACTATGTGGCCGCTATTGGTACACCGATAAAATCAGCCGGCAAAGGTAAAGTCATTGAGTCTAGTTATAACCAATATAACGGCAATTATGTATTCATTAAACACAATGAAACTTACACAACTAAATATTTGCATTTAACTAAGCGTAAAGTTAAGCGCGGTGACAGTGTTAAACAAGGTCAAATAATTGGTACGCTGGGTAAAACGGGTCGAGTCACAGGCGCTCACTTACATTACGAATTTATTGTAAATGGGGTTCACCGCAATCCAAGAACCATTGACTTACCAAAGTCGATGCCTATCGATCGCAAAGAGAAAAATAAATTTTCAGCACTCAGCAAACAATTAATGGCGAAATTAAAATCAAATCAACAACAGCAATTAGCAAGCAATTAATAACTTACATTTTTACTGTTAAGAGAACATAACCTCATGTCTAAGCCAGAATATTTTATCGGCCTTATGTCAGGCACAAGCATGGATGGTGTTGATGCTGTACTGGTTGATTTTTCCACCGAACACCCCAAATTAATCGCCAGCCATACAGAAGTTATCCCAAAACATTTATTTAAAGGATTAAACCGTTTATGCCTACCAGCAACAGATGAGATTAATCGTTTAGGACGCCTAGATCGCAGTGTTGGGAAATTATTTGCTCAAGCAGTTAATCAGTTATTGGCAAAAACAACAATCACTGCCGATGAGATTATTGCGATTGGTTCACATGGGCAAACCGTACGTCACATGCCTGATTTAGAAATCGGCTTTACTCTACAAATAGGTGATCCTAATACTATCGCCATTGAAACCAATATTGATGTTATTGCTGATTTTAGACGTAAAGATATCGCCCTTGGCGGCCAAGGTGCACCTTTAGTCCCGGCATTTCACCAACAAGTATTTGCCAAGCAAGGTCATTCAAGAGTGATTTTAAACATTGGTGGCATTGCCAATGTGACTTATTTACCTGGTAATAGCGATCAGGTATTAGGTTTCGACACTGGACCTGGTAACACTTTAATTGATGCATATATCCAGCATGCGCTTGGGCATCCTTTTGATGAAGATGGCGCATGGGCTGAGTCAGGCAATAGCCATCCCGATTTTCTTAAGCAGTTATTGTCACATTCTTATTTCTCGCAAGCTCACCCCAAAAGCACGGGGAGAGAGATGTTTAATCAAGCTTGGCTTGAACAACAACTCGCCAACTTTAGCCATTTAGATCAACAAGACATTCAATCGACCTTACTTGATTTAACCTGCCACAGTATTGCGCGTGACATTAACAAACTGTCGTCAACCGGGGAATTATTTGTTTGTGGCGGTGGAGCACTCAATAAAACCTTAATGCGACGGTTAACCGCACTGGTTCCTGGTTATAAAGTCGATACCACCAGCAGTTTAGGTGTTGACGCGAAATGGGTAGAAGGCATGGCCTTTGCGTGGTTGGCGATGCGCCATCACCATGACTTACCTGCCAATTTACCTGCAGTGACTGGCGCCTCACGTCCTGCGATATTAGGCGGACGTTTTAAAGCAAAATAAATGGGTCAATATATTGGGTTTACTTTTGCAATTGAGGCCTCAATGTTATGATGCTGGCAAATTTGCCCAACCGTTTCAGGTTGACCAAAGCCGTAACTTATAATGAGAGCCAATATGAGCAATAAAACGAAAAGTGTAACTGAACTAATGAATCTAACGCCTGAAGGTCGTTACGATTATATGGTTGAGCAAATCAAAACAGAAAAAACAATTTGGACACTGCAAGATCAAGATGGTTGTGTCATGCTGACCACGGAAGATGAAGACTGCATTCCAATGTGGCCATCAGAAGAAACCGCAGCATTATGGGCGGTCGATGAATGGAAAGACTGCGAACCACTCGCTATTCCACTTGATGAATTCCAAGAGCGTTGGGTTAGTGGCATGGAAGATGATGACTTATTTATCGCCGTATTCCCTGTACAAGAAGACTTAGGTGTTGTTGTACCACCTTATGAAGTGAACGAACGCATTTCACCAAAAACTCAAACAAAGCATTAGTTGTAATGACCAATATCAATCCTGACACTGGCGAGGCGAGTATTGTTATCAAGCCACGCTTACCAAAGCGGTTAATTGCCTTGATGGTAATTTATACTTTATCAGCTATCAGTGGATTAATGGCAGCGGATTCATTATCAGATTTAAGTGCAATGCTATGCATTTTAACCCTACTCATGGTATTGGCTATCATTGGGCGTCAAAAAGCTGGCTTATACATACTGCGGGTTTATTGTATGCTTCAACTGATGTTATACAGCTTACTGCCAATTATTATGTATGATCCCGATAATTTAGTTGCTGGCCCAACAACATTTGATTTTGGTTTATTTCAAACGGTTGTGGCTGACTGGGTTATTTATTCAGTACTTATTACCTTGGGGATTATCCAAGTGTGGATTAGCTTTAATGCTAGCGTTAAAGCATGGTTTAAACCACGTATGAATCTCAATATTATTAGCAGTTAACCTCAGACCAAATGCACGATCAAAAAAAGCCGTCGATAGACGGCTTTTTAATACATGAGTAGCATATCTCAATCGTTATAACGAAGGCTTGTTACACTGAAAAGCTAGCACCACAACCACAAGTAGTTGTTGCATTAGGATTTTTAACGAAAAAACGTGAGCCTTCTAGACCCGACGTATAATCCACTTCACCGCCAACAAGGTACTGAAGACTCATAGGATCAACAACCAGTTGTACACCTTGTTTTTCAATGGTGAAATCACCTTCGTTGATTTTCTCATCGAATGTAAAACCATACTGAAAACCAGAGCAACCACCACCTGTAACGTACACACGTAGTTTTAATTCAGGATTCTGTTCTTCTTCTAACAGCCCTTTTACTTTTATCGCCGCCGCATCGGTAAATTGGATCGGCATTGCTGCATCAACTTGTTCAGTCATTACTACCTCTTACTTCGGTTTCTACTGAGAATTATCCTTTACCTGACTATTTTGTTCAAGTATTACCCGCAGTTCTTTTTCGCCCATCAATAACTCAGGTACATTAAAGGTCTGTTCTATCTCGCCACCTTTAACTCCACGGCTCGCTTTGACCTTCACTTTAACAGTGATTTTTTGCAAACTAAACTCGGTCGGTACAATAATGTCAGTATCCATTATTTGAAAATAACTAAATTCAAAATCTAACTTTTTATTGAGTAATTTATCAAGCGACAACTCGGTTACTTGGCCATTTTGCATACCAATCAACATGACCTCTGCTCTCGCTTTTACTTTGGCCTTACGCTTTTGCAATTGAGTTAGCACCAAGCGTAATTGATATTGTTGCGGTATGCCACCTTGTGACAATTCAACACCATGAATAGCAACACCTTCGACATCAGCGTCCGTGACCATTACACTGCGATAAAATGCCAATTCTTTTTCTAATTCTTTTTGTTCGATTAACTGACCACTAAACATATCTTGCATTTCTTTATTGGCATTTTCTGCAATACTTAATGCCAAGTTACGGCTGGCTAAAACCTGTGATTGGGCCTCAAGTTGCTGTAATAATTTCCGCTTACCACTGGCACTGTTTGGGGTGGCTTCTGGGGCAAACGATAACCATAGGTTAAAACTAACTGCGCCGAGAAGAAAGGATATTGCCATTAATCCAATAAGGTATTTGCTTGATGTCCGATTTTTACGCTCTAAAACTTGCAGTCTGTCTAACCAACGGTGATAATTTAACATTAGGTAACAACCTTTTAATAACATACAGTATGCTTGATCATGCCAATCAGCTTAGAGCCAAACAGTGCAGTTTAAGATAAATAAAGTCGCTATTATTCACGCCAAAAGAGCTACGCGCAAATATCTGCATAACGAATTTAGAGATAAATTATCTCAAGCCAAAATTAGTGTGCAACTTTGCGCGCTGGCACTACTGTTTGCGATTATTGCATCACTGGTAATTATTCTATTTCGTTTGAGCTTGATGTGGGCAGAACAATATTTCGTTTCCAACGCCATGAATATCAGCTCCACGCTGTCGGACTGGCGTACCTACCTTCCCTTGGTGGGTGCCTTGCTAATCTGGTTATTGTCACTTATCGGTTCTAAACGCTATCGCCGAATGGGTATAGCCTATGTGCTACACCGATTTAAATTACATTACGGTAAAGTACCGCTTCAATCGGCTGCAGGACAATTTTTTCAAGCATTAATTGCCTTAATGGCTAATTTTTCTGTTGGGAAAGAAGGTCCAGCAATTCACCTTGGCGCTGTTAGCGCAAGTGTTATGGCAGAAAAGTTTTCACTGCCAGACAATAGCGTGCGAATTATGTGTGCAAGTGGCATTGCCGCTGGTATTGCAGCCACCTTTAATGCGCCATTAGCAGCGGTGTTGTTTGTGTTTGAAGTGATTGTACGCGAATATAAAATACATTACTTCTTCCCCATAATGTTATCAGCCATCTGTGGCGCGGTGTCTAGCCAACTGGTATTTGGTAATATTCATGAATATGAATTAATCAATGTGATCCACATTCCACTCGATCATTATCCTATATTGCTCATTGGTGGCATTGTGCTGGGGTGTACAGCAGCCTTATTCAACTTTTCACTGGTAAAAGTCACCGCAACGGGTCAACACTGGCCTTTAATTTATCGACTACTCATTGCTGGAACCTTAACCACACTGATTGGTTTAGTGATGCCGCAAGCATTAGGTTCGGGCGATTTAGCCATTAACGAAGCTATTAGCGAACATCCTAGCTTGCTATTTTTAATTGCGTTGTTATTAGCCAAAATGCTGGCAACGATTGCAGCCATTGGCTTTGGCGTACCAGGCGGGCTTATCGGCCCGCTCTATGGAATTGGCGCATTAATTGGGGCCATTTTAGCCTTAATTAGCAGCTTAATATTTCCGTCTATTGCACCCTATGTAGGTTTGTATACTGTCATCGGTATGACTGCAATGATGGGTGTTTGCCTAAGTGCCCCCTTAGCAGCCTTAGTCGCACTACTTGAATTAACCAACGATGCTTCAATCATTTTACCCGCCATGTTTGTCACGATACCGGCCTTCCTCATTGCATACCAAGGTTTTAATACAAACTCGATTCTGCTTAAGCAACTCGATATTATGGGGCTAGGTTATAAAGTTGCGCCATTGAATCAAGGGCTGCAAAAGAAAGGCGTGAGAGTATTAATGGATAAACGCTTTGTCATTGTTAACGATGATGACGAACTGCTGCTCGAAGTATTAAAACGGGCCGAAGGCCGACCTGTGTTGGTTCGTAATGCTGAAGGCCAAATTGAAATGTTACGTCTTGAAATGCAATCGTTTGAAGACTCGACCACATTGTCGCGCCATCCAATGTTAGGTTTACCCGATACTGCAACATTAAATGAAGCCTATGAAGCACTGGTTTCTAAGCGTTCAGGTGAAGTTTATATTTATCGACATAGCCCTAATAACCTTAATAACCAAAAAGTGGTTGGTGTGATCAGTTGGTCAAATTTACTACAAGAAATTCGTGCAGGCCAAATATAGGTCCGATTTGTCTTTATCAATGAAATCCCACTCTAGTATTTGCAGTCTTAATGCTTGTCAGGTTGTTCTTTTTCAAAGTAAGTGAATCTGTTGATGCATCATAGTTATTATACCAATCTCATTAAATATCTGGTCAGTTCAGAGTCTCTCAGGTTTTTCAATTCAAGGCACATTGATGTAGAAATGGTGTTGCCTTTTAAATCGATGTAACACAGAAGTGGAATACCTGAGAGACTCCATTCTGGCGGGTTTCAAAGTCCTTTATGCTTCGTTAGATGCTTTCAAAATACGACTGCATGGTCTATTTTTTTCCA
>NZ_JBSQBN010000162.1:0-8542 GCF_053850585.1 Shewanella sp. A22 | reverse complement strand
TGCTTTCAAAATACGACGGCATGGTCTATTTTTTTCCATAAAAAATAAGACATTCCCACCATCCATGGCGGTCAGATGCTGGAGGTAGAGTAACGCAGGAGCTTGTTACCGAGGATCACTATTCGCTTCAATCATTTGCCTTGCCTACAGCTCTTTGAACTCCCGCTGAAAGATCACATATTTAATAGGATTGGTATTATTTGCTTAATCAGTTAGTTTTTCAGTTTGAGGCGCATTGTTGCAAGAATGATTATTTCTTGGTAAACAATGCAAAGCCTGAATGGCCCAAAGTGTGGGCTACATTTTAGATAATGCTTTATATTATGTTGACGTAAGACTACATGGACGTAGGAAATAGAGTATCGCAGGGGCAGTAGTCGAGACACTACTATGGCTACAATCCTATGACTTACCTAGAAGGAACTGAACTTTCACGGAGTGAGCAGATAATTAATGGAATAGGTGAGTCTTCAAAATTAATTAATAAAAAAGCCAATTCGAAGATTGGCTTTAGCGTTAACGAATTGATTATTGTATGTCAGTGAGCAACAAACTCGTTATGACTAATGGATTAAGCAACGATTAACACTTTACAAGTGTTAGTACCACCGATGGTTTCCATCGCGTCGCCTTTAGTCATCAGAACCATATCTCCACTGACTAAATAACCTCTGTTAACCATGCAATTTAATGCTTCTTTCGCTAGCTCATCAGCTGGGTATGCAGTTGAGTCAAACTCAATTGGTTGTACACCACGATACATTGCCATACTGGCTAATGTCTTTTGATGACGTGATAACGCAAATATCGGTAAACCAGAGCTGATACGTGACATTAACTTAGCAGTCGCACCAGATTCTGTTAACGAAATAATCGCTTTAACGCCTGATAAATGGTTAGCCGCATACATGGTAGAAAGTGCAATAGTTTCTTCTACAGAGGAGAAACGTTGATCCATGCGGTGCTTAGACACATTCACACTTGGGTGTGATTCAGCACCTAAACAAACATTAGCCATTGCCAAAACAGTTTCTTCAGGGAAGTCACCTGCAGCAGTTTCCGCTGAAAGCATTACCGCATCAGTGCCGTCTAACACTGCGTTAGCCACGTCCATGACTTCCGCTCGTGTCGGCATTGGGCTCGTAATCATTGACTCCATCATTTGGGTTGCAGTGATTACGGCTTTGTTTAGTTGGCGTGAACGTTCAATTAGACGCTTTTGTACTGCTACGAGTGCAGCATCACCAATCTCAACACCTAAGTCACCACGAGCAACCATGACGACGTCCGATGCACGGATGACATCATCCATTGCTTCATCACTTTCAACAGCTTCAGCGCGTTCAACTTTAGCAACAATTAACGCTTTACTGCCTGCTTCAAGTGCTAACGAACGGGCTAAATCAAGATCAGCACCCGTACGTGGGAATGATACTGCTAGATAATCAACATCAATCATCGCAGCAGTTTTAATGTCCGCCATGTCTTTTTCTGTAAGGGCTGGAGCCGTTAAACCACCACCTTTTTTATTAATGCCTTTATTATTCGATAACGGACCTGCTACAGTGACTGTTGTGAATACTTTATGGCCTTCAACACGTTGAACTTTTAACTGCACACGACCATCATCGAGCATTAAAATATCGCCAATGACAACATCATTAGGCAATTCTTTGTAATCAATACCCACTTGAGTTTCATCGCCTTCACCTTTTGCTAATTCAGCATCAAGAATGAAAGTATCGCCCAAATTAAGTTTAATTTTTTTGTTATCTTTGAAAGTCGAAACACGAATTTTAGGACCTTGTAGGTCGCCTAAAATAGCAACGTGTTTACCCAGCTCTTTAGCAATATTACGTGCATCAGTTGCACGTTTTAAATGATCTTCTGGTGAACCATGCGAGAAGTTAAGTCTAACAACGTTAGCTCCTGCCACGATAATTTTACGTAAATTGTCATCGCGATCAGTTGCCGGCCCAAGTGTAGTAACGATTTTAGTTCTGCGGAACATGAGATACTCCGTTAATGATAAGAAAGATTTTGTGTTAAATAGAATTCGGTGATTTACAGTACAGAAGCTGTCTTCGTACTTAAATGATGCAACTATATTAACAGACATTCTCAATTAATGTAGTAAAGTTACATACAAAAAGACGGTATTTAATGTGTAATTTTTGTGACAGATAAGTGATTTTTGCAATAAAAAAGGCCAATCGGATAAACCGTTTGGCCTTTAGGGTAAATAATGTGCTCATTTAAAGTACATGTTAACGATCAAAAACAGCAAATTTGTGTAATAATTTAACCGTTGTGACGCTAATCATGTATTTATACTGGTGTTTGCTTACTTGTTGAGTAACTCAAACATCAAGGCTACATAGTTGCAATCAATGAGCGTATATTCGTTTATATGGTTAAATCTTTATTGACGCGAGATTCTTTCAATACTTCTTTAACGCGTTTTAAGTTATCTCGAAAACGTGGGCCGCGACGCAAGGTAAATCCTGTCGCTAATACATCAATGGTAACTAATTGTGCTAAACGAGAAGCCATAGGCAAATACATGTCTGTATCTTCTGGCACCTCCATGGTAACAGGTAATGTACATTCCAATGACAGTGGTGAGTTACGCGCAGTAATACCAATGACCGCCGCGCCATTTTCTCGGGCAATACGAGCGATTTCGATTAAAGATTTAGTACGACCAGTATGAGAAATCAGCACCACAACGTCACCTTCGTTGCAATTAATGCAACTCATACGTTGCATTAACACATCATCGAAACATATTACGGGTACATTAAAACGAAAAAACTTGTTTTGTGCATCGTGTGCAACAGAAGAGGACGCACCTAAACCAAAAAAGGAAATTGTTTTGGCTTGTGTGAGTACATCAACGGCTTTATTAATTGCTGCTGTATCGAGGCTTTGGCGTGCAGTATCTAGCGAAGCCATTGAAGATTCAAAGATTTTTGTTGTATATGAATCTGGTGAGTCATCTTCCTCTACATGACGGCTTACATAGGGGGTACCGTTGGCAAGACTTTGAGCTAAATGTAACTTAAAATCAGGAAAGCCTTTTGTGTCGAGTCTGCGACAAAAACGGTTGACTGTTGGCTCACTCACATCGGCCATTTTGGCGAGTGTTGCGATGCTAGAATGTATAGCTGTTTGCGGTGAGGCTAATATGACTTCGGCAACTTTACGTTCCGATTTACTAAATTGGGTAAGGCTCTTTTGAACCTTTTCAAGGGTATTCATAAGCAAGCATCCGCTAAAAAGTAGCTAAAAGTAGGTAATGTAATTTTATATCATAAATTACAGGAATTTCGTGAATTAAGTTGTTTTTTTACCTTTTACACGATCCTGTCGTTATTTTTCAAGACATGGCTCACAGTTAAATTGTTCACAAGCCTTGTAGAACGTAGAAAATCATACCAGATAATGGATATAGATGACTAGATTAACAACATTGCAATATTTGCAAATTAAAGATGCAATATTCAATATGTGTTGTTATATTACAACAAAAGTGTGTTTTTATTCATCGACCGAATTCGGACATAGCAGACACATATAATTAGGAGAGCTTTTAGCAATGGGCAAATCAATTGGAGCCAAAGCGTGTGACTTTGTACTTTTCGGTACGAAAGGCGATTTAGCAAGGCGTAAATTATTACCATCTTTGTATCAATTAGATAAAGCAGAACTGCTTGACAAAGAGACTAAGGTAATCGGTGTAGCTAAAGATGCATTTACTCAAGAAGAATTCATCGCCCTCGTTACAAAAGCATTAAATACATTCGTTAAAGATGAAATTTGCCCAACCACGTTAGCGAGATTTCTAAGCCGTTGCCATTACATTGGCACTAACTTTACTGATCCTGATGGTTACCAAGCATTCCATGAATTGCTTGAGCCAAGCAAGCGCGTAATGGTTAACTACTTCGCTACACCGCCATCAATATTTGGTGCCATTTGCCGTTGCTTACATGAACAAGACCTTATTCAATCTGATACCCGTGTTGTATTAGAAAAACCGATTGGTACAGATTTAGAATCATCACACGTGATTAATGACCAAGTTGCAGAATTCTTTAATGAAAATCAAGTCTATCGAATTGATCACTATTTAGGTAAAGAAACAGTACAAAACCTAATTGCACTTCGATTTGCTAACTCGTTATTTGCATCTAAATGGGATAACCGAACGATTGACCATGTCCAAATTACCGTAGCAGAAGAAGTCGGTATTGAAGGTCGTTGGGGATATTTTGATGGTGCAGGTCAAATGCGAGATATGATCCAGAATCATTTATTACAAGTGTTAACACTTGTTGCGATGGACCCACCAGTTAATTTAGATGCAGACAGTATTCGTGACGAGAAGGTTAAAGTTCTTAAATCTCTGCGTCCAATTAATCAAGATAATGTATATGAGAATACCGTTCGAGGTCAGTACAGCGCAGGCTTCTTAAAAGGCTCTCCAGTGCCGGGTTATTTGGAAGAAGAAGACGCTAATACCCAATCTCATACAGAAACATTTGTGGCACTTCGTGTTGATATTGACAACTGGCGTTGGGCTGGAGTGCCATTTTACTTGCGAAGTGGTAAACGTATGCCGTTTAAGAGCAGTGAAATTGTGGTGTATTTTAAAAATCCACCTCACAACTTGTATCGTGCAAACTATCGAAATTTGCCACCGAACAAGTTGACCATCCGCTTACAACCCCATGAAGGGGTAGAAATTCAGATGATGAATAAGGTGCCAGGCCTTGAACAAAAGCAGCGTTTACAAACGACTAAGCTCGATTTAAGTTTTACTGATACGTTCAAAAGCGAACGAATTGCTGATGCTTACGAGCGATTATTGCTAGAGGCAATGCTGGGTAACCAAGCTCTATTCGTACGTCGTGATGAAGTGGAGCAAGCATGGAAATGGGTAGACGGAATTATTCAGTCGTGGGAGCAAAGCGGCGAAAAACCAAAGCCATATCCTGCGGGGACGTGGGGGCCAGTTGCATCAGTGGCATTAATTACTAAAGATGGTCGTTCTTGGGACGAGTAGGGAGTCGACATGATTAAAGAGACTGTATTTAAATCATTTGATACACCAGCAGAACTTGAAACAAAGTTAGCTAATAAAATCGCTAAGCAATTACAAGACGCAGTTGATACTCGCGGTAAAGCGAGTCTCGTTGTTTCTGGAGGCTCAACACCATTGAAATTATTTGAACTATTAAGCCATAAGTTAGTCGACTGGAGTGATGTTTACATTACTTTAGCTGATGAAAGATGGGTTGGTTCCGATGAAAATGATTCAAATGAAAGGTTGGTTAGAGAGCATTTATTGCAAAATCGTGCCGCCAGTGCCAAGTTTCGTGGTTTAAAGAATATGTTCGCAAGCCCTGAAGCGGGTTGTGATATGACCAGTGAGTCTTTAGCTAATTTTCCTCGTCCTTTTGACGTAGTGGTACTTGGTATGGGAACCGATGGGCATACTTGTTCATGGTTTCCATGCAGCGCAGAACTAAATGATGCGTTAACCTCACCGTCTTTATGTGTTGCGGTCAATCCAACGACGGCACCACATGCACGTATTACCCTATCTAAAGATGCCATTTTAAATAGCCGTCAGATTTATTTGCATCTTGTTGGAGAGTCAAAATTATCTGTATATCATCAAGCACTTGAAAACGATGATGTCAACCAAATGCCAATTAGAGCAATATTAGCGCAGCGTAAAACGCCCGTTGATGTGTTCTATAGCGCGTAAGGAGCTTTATCATGCACTCAGTAGTACAAACCGTTACCGATAGAATTATTGCTCGCAGCCAACAGTCGCGTTCAGCTTATTTAGCTGCGCTCAACGACGCAAAAGGCAAAGGCGTTCACCGAAGCGCATTAAGCTGTGGCAATCTTGCTCATGGTTTTGCAGCATGTCAGCCAGTAGAGAAAGATTCTTTACGACAATTGACCAAGGCTAATATTGGTATTGTAACGGCATTTAATGACATGTTATCAGCTCATCAGCCGTATGAAACTTACCCTAATATGCTTAAGCAGGCCTGTATGGATGTCGGAAGTGTGGCGCAAGTTGCTGCGGGTGTTCCAGCCATGTGTGATGGCGTGACGCAAGGTCAACCTGGTATGGAGCTAAGCTTGTTGAGCCGTGAAGTGATAGCCATGTCGACTGCGGTAGGCTTATCACACAACATGTTTGACGGTGCGTTATTACTGGGTATTTGTGACAAAATCGTTCCAGGTTTATTAATTGGTGCGTTAAGTTTTGGTCACTTACCTATGTTGTTTGTGCCAGCGGGTCCGATGAAGTCTGGTATTCCAAATAAAGAAAAAGCCCGTATTCGTCAACAATTTGCTCAAGGTCAGGTTGATCGTGCTGCATTGCTTGAAGCAGAATCCAAGTCTTACCACAGTGCAGGCACTTGTACTTTTTATGGTACAGCTAATTCTAATCAGTTAATGCTTGAAATGATGGGCTTGCAGTTACCAGGTTCATCTTTTGTTAACCCCGATGAACCATTACGTGACGAATTAAGCAAAATGGCTGCTAAGCAAGTATGCCGTTTAACGTCAATGGGCACTCAGTACACACCTATTGGTGAGGTTGTCAGCGAAAAGTCAGTCGTAAACGGTATTGTCGCCTTATTGGCTACGGGTGGGTCAACTAATTTGACGATGCATATAGTCGCAATTGCGCGAGCTGCAGGCATTATTGTTAACTGGGACGACTTCTCAGAACTTTCGGCTGCAGTACCATTGCTAGCGCGAGTGTATCCAAATGGTCACGCAGACATTAACCATTTCCATGCTGCTGGCGGGATGGCTTTGTTGGTTAAAGAACTACTTGACGGTGGTTTAATACATGAAGATGTAAATACTGTTGCAGGTTATGGTTTACGTCGATACACCCAAGAGCCACGTTTAATTGACGGCGAATTAAAGTGGGTTGATGGTGTAACAGAAAGTTTAGACAAAGAAGTGTTAACTCATCTTGATACTCCGTTTCAAAGCAATGGCGGCTTAACTCTACTAAAAGGTAATTTAGGCCGAGCAGTTATTAAAGTGTCTGCGGTACCTTCTGGTAATCGTGTCATTGAGGCTCCAGCGGTTGTCATTAACGATCAAAATGAAATTGACGAGCTGTTTAAGTTAGGATCATTAGATCGTGATTGTGTTGTTGTAGTAAAAGGCCAAGGCCCTAAAGCCAATGGTATGCCGGAACTGCATAAACTTACTCCTTTCTTAGGGACGTTACAGGACAAAGGTTTTAGAGTGGCACTTGTAACTGATGGCCGTATGTCAGGTGCGTCGGGTAAAGTTCCTGCTGCAATTCATTTAACTCCAGAAGCGCTTGATGGTGGTTTGATTGCCAAAGTTGAAAATGGAGATTTAATTCGAATTGATGCGACCACAGGTGAATTAACACTACTTGTTGATGAGAAAGTACTTGCCAATCGAACGGCTGAAATTGTTGATTTGCACCATTCAGCTTATGGCATGGGCCGTGAATTGTTTGGTGCATTGCGTCGCAGTTTAAGTAGCCCTGAAACAGGTGCTCGTAGTACTAATGCGATTGATGAATTATATTAAAAATAAAGGAAGTCGGTAATATGATTGAGCCTAATAACTGGTCACTCCAACCACAAGATGTGTTTAAACGTAGTCCGGTAGTTCCGGTTATGGTTATTAATAAATTAGAACATGCTGTTCCTTTGGCTAAAGCATTAGTCGCTGGCGGCATCAGTGTATTAGAAGTGACATTACGCACTCCTTGCGCACTTGAAGCGATTGCAAAAATAGCCAAAGAAGTGCCTGAAGCACTGGTTGGTGCTGGCACTGTGTTAAATGAAACTCAGCTTAACCAAGCGGTTGCGGCGGGTTCACAATTTATTATTACCCCTGGTGCCACGGTTGATCTATTAAAAGCAGCTAAAAAAGGTACGGTGCCATTAATTCCTGGCGTCGCCAGTATTTCAGAAATAATGGTTGGCATGGAGTTAGGTTACACACACTTCAAGTTTTTCCCAGCTGAAGCCTCTGGCGGCGTTAATGCATTGAAATCATTCTCTGGGCCACTGTCTAATATTCATTTCTGCCCAACAGGTGGAATTAGCCTTGCTACTTATAAAGACTATTTGGCATTGCCTAACGTTGATTGTATTGGTGGCAGTTGGATTGCACCAACAGACGCAGTTGAAAATGAAGATTGGGCTCGTATTACGCAATTGTGTAAAGATGCGTTAGCTGGTCTTTAATTAATCGTTTAATCGCAACACATTAAAAACCAGCTTAGTACGCTGGTTTTTTTATGCCTTTTTTGTTTTCATATAGCATATGGCCTGCGGCCACTAACGTCGTGGCGCTTCGCCCACACCAGAGCAAAGGGGTAAATATTGTGGCTTAATGAAACTGTACACCGATATGAGGTAAACTTGCCTTAAGATAAAACGGTGTAAAAAGTAATGAAGACTCAACCAACTTACTCAACAGAATTTAAAATAGATACTGCTAACCTTGT
>NZ_JBSQBN010000161.1:0-8758 GCF_053850585.1 Shewanella sp. A22 | reverse complement strand
GTTGTTGCCTTTTAAATCGATGTAACACAGAAGTGGAATACCTGAGAGACTCCATTCTGGCGGGTTTCAAAGTCCTTTATGCTTCGTTAGATGCTTTCAAAATACGACGGCATGGTCTATTTTTTTCGATAAAAAATAAGACATTCCCACCATCCATGGTGGTCAGATGCTGGAGGTAGAGTAACGCAGGAGCTTGTTACCGAGGATCACTATTCGCTTCAATCATCTGCCTTGCCTACAGCGCTTTGAACTCCCGCTGAAAGATCACATATTTAATAGGATTGGTATGACATATTGATGGCGGTAGATGAACAGCATAAACAGTATGCTGTTTTATGTGACCAGCCAGAGCTGTTCAGTTTGCGGCGTATTGCTGACAGAAGTTTGTACCTTAATAAAGTAACTATTAAGGCTTAGAGAGGGTTTGCGATGAGCCTCTTATAAATAACTCTGGTTGAAATGAGCTTTCCACATGGATATCTTTATCGTTATAGACTTGTTGAAGCACCCAGCGAGCAGCCATTTTACCCATTTCGTGAATGGGGTTGCTTACGGTTGATAGCTTAGGCGAAATATATTGTGGAAAGGGGATATTGTCATAGCCAATAAATGAGATGTCATCGGGTACGCGGATCCCTTTTTCTAGACAAACGGAAATAGCGCCTGATGCCATTTGATCGCTGGCACATACCACAGCTGTTATAGGTTTATTGAGCGACAGTAAATACTCCATGGCATCACTGCCGCCATGTTCACGGAAGTTTCCTTCAAACCAGAGCTCTGGATCGAATGGAACATTAAATTCTGCTAAGGCGCGTTTATGTCCTTTAAGGCGATCTCTGGCATCAAGTTTAAACAAAGGGCCTGATATATAGGCAATATGCTGATGGCCTAATGATAAAATATGCTTGGTGGCCATATAGCCGCCCAGTTCATTTTGTAAATAAACGCAGCGTTCTTTAATTGAGTCAATATAGCGGTTAATCAATACGATGGGAGTGGGACCTTTGCTGAGTTCAATTAAATACTCATCAGACACGGCTTCTACATCTAAAATTAATGCATCACAACCGCGGCTCATCAAAAATTCAACGCCTTCTTTTTCTTGCTTTTCATCGCTATGACCTGCAGCAATAATCACGTGTTTGTTTGCAGCACGAAGGGCAGTTTCAATTTCGGTCATCATAGGACCATAAAAAGGACCGTCAAGTTGTGACACCAAAACCCCGACACTGTTTGAGCAGTTCGAGGCCAGTGACTGTGCAATGGTATTAGGTCGATAACCTAACGCCGCCATAGCATCGAGTACTTTTTGTTTGGTTTTATCGCTAACTTTGGTGTTGTTGTTCATGACTCTTGACACAGTTGCCAGAGACACACCAGCCATAACGGATACATCGTAAATAGTTGCCATATAATGAGTATTAAAGCCATCTTGGAGCACATGGCTCCAAGACTAACACGCTTTTATTTTGCTTCTCTATTTAATTCTAAGTGAATTTGATCGACTTTTTGATTGTCTAAGGTATACCAACGCATAACAAAGGCAACAACCAAAGAACCAATGGCAGGATAAATTGTAAATGACAATAAAATACCTTGCTGAGTGTCGACAGTTTGTTGTGTATCGGCTTGATAGCCATAACCTGCCAATAACCAACCAGCCGCCGCGCCACCAATGGCGACGCCAAGCTTGATAAAGAAGATGACCGAAGAATATATCATTCCAGTAATTCTGACGCCGTTTTTATATTGACCATAATCGACAACATCAGCCATTTTTGCCCACAGTAATGGGGTAGCCATATTGAACGTAAAACCCCAAATAATAAACATACCAAAGGCGAGAATAATTTGTTCACTTGGCACAAAGTAACTCATAATACACATCGCTGCCGCAAGTAATTGCAGGGTAATGTAAGCTTTGACCTTACAGAAACGTCTTGCCAAAGGTTCAGCTAAAATGCAGCCAAAAATATTACCGACCATGCCTAGGGTGATAAATAGGGTGATGGAATCTGGCATGTTAAGAACATATTTAACGTAGTAAATGGCTAAACTGGTCCGTAATACCATACCTGATAATAGACATACTGCAGCAATAGCGAGCACACGCCATTGGTCATTTTTGAGCATGTCAGTGAAGTCATTTTTAAAGCTAGACTGTTGATTAACCGGCGGATGTAGGCGCTCTTTTGTGCCCCAGAAACAGGCTAGAAACATCGCTACGCCTAGAATGCTCATGGCGGTAATGGTGAGTTGATAACCTTTAGCTTGATCGCCTTCTCCTAAAAACTCGACCAGTGGTAAGGTTAAGCCTGACACTAATAGCCCCCCCAGCATAGCAAACACAAAACGGTAAGACTGAACTGACACACGCTCTTTAGGATCTGCTGTTAACACACCTCCTAAAGCACAATAAGGGATGTTAATGGCGGTGTAGACCATCATGAGTGCCGTATAGGTGACGAACGCATAAATCATTTTGCCGTCTTCAGATAAATCTGGGGTGGTAAAGGCTAAAACGCTGATAAATCCAAAGGGGAGGGCAAACCACAATAGATAGGGCCTAAACTTGCCCCAGCGGGTACTGGTTCTGTCTGCGAGTGCGCCCATTAATGGATCTGTGATTGCATCAATTAAGCGTACTGCTAAAAACATGGTGCCAACAAATGCTGGTGAAATACCGAAAATATCAGTATAGAAAAAGGTTAAAAACAGCATGACCGTTTGGAACACAATGTTACTGGCTGTGTCCCCAAGTCCGTAGGCTATTTTTTCTCTGGTGCTTATCATACATGCCTCAATTATTGTTATTAGTTAAAATGATGCGACTGTTTGAATAGAATGAACTGGTTAAATCACCGCTCGCTCTGGTTAATGTATTATTTTCTTGCGCTAATAAAGTCTCTATAAGCATGTGCACTGCTTTTTAGGGTGCGTTGTTGCGTTTCGTAATCAACATAGACAATACCAAAACGTTTTAAATACCCTTCAGCCCACTCAAAGTTGTCCATTAAACTCCATGCAAAATAGCCAACAACATTCACACCTTGTTCAATGGCATTGTTTAGTGCATTTAAATGAGCGTTATAGTATTCGACTCTGTCTTGATCATCCACTTTACCGTTTAGCCACTTATCGTTCATTGCTGCCCCATTTTCGGTTATGTAGATCGGCGGTAAAGGATAAAGTGCATGTAAAGAGGTTAATAAATCGGTAAAGGCTTGCGGGTATATTTCCCAGCCAATATCCGTTTTAGGTTTGTCGGCCATATCAATTTGGCTAAACCCTGTTATAGGGTCGGCTTTGTAGACGGCACGGGTGTAAAAATTGATGCCTAAAAAATCGATAGGTTGAGCAATAATGTCGAAATCACCTTGTTCAATAACTGGCATGTCTTCAGCAGCGAAGTCATGAATAATGTCAGGGTAGCATCGGTCAAACAGTGGTTTGATATACCATTGATTAAAGTACTGATCGGCTTTATTCGCGGCTTCAATATCTGCTGCAGAATCAGTCGCGTTATAGCAAGGCGTAAAATTCAGTACGATCCCATTTTGGCTATTTGGGCTGTTTTTTTGCAACACTTTCATGGCTAATCCATGGGCCAGTAATAAATGGTGTGCTGATTGGCGACCAAACGCTTTTGTGGCTAACCCTGGAGCATGGACACCAATTTCATAACCTAAATATGAGCTACAGAAAGGCTCGTTAAAGGTGGCGTACGAATATACTCTGTTGCCAAATGCCTGGGTGATTTTGTCGGCGTAGTCTGCAAATAGATAAGCTGTTTCACGATTTAACCAACCACCATTATCTTCAATATGTTGTGGTAAATCCCAATGATATAAGGTGACAAAAGGCTTAATGCCACGGCGGTTTAGCTCGTCGAGTAAGTCGTTATAAAATGTCACACCTAATGAATTGAGGCTGCCGTCTTTATGTAAAACACGTGGCCATGAAATTGATAAACGGTAAGCGTCGACCCCAAGTGATTCTATTAAATCAATATCTTCTCGCCATAATTTTACGTGCTCACATGCTTGCTTGCCATTTGAGCCATCACGCACTTTTCCTGGCGTTGCACAAAACGTGTCCCAAATACACGCTAAGCGGGACTCTGCAGCGCCTTCGATTTGAAATGAGGCTGTTGCTACACCATAGGTGAATGCCTTTGACTGCATCTTCGAATCGTTTGGTAACATTATTTTCATATTATTATTCACTTTGTATTGATTAGGTTTGTGTCTTTTAATGGATTGATTTTTGCGCTAAAACACCAGTGAAAACGGCTTAACTTCGATTTTTCCGGTGATAGAAATTTCTGCGATAACGTTTAAAAATCGTTGACATCGGTTATCGATATGTTAAAAATGAAAGCGCTTACATTGAGGTTAGTGATTAATTATCCAAAGGTCAATAATTGATTTTGTTATTTAGTGACAATAGGTCTGTTGAGGATGTGACTAATTTAACGAGAGGCTGAATGAATGGTTTGTAGGGATATTCTGTCACGAATTAGGCTTGGTAATTAACATTAACGATTGATAACAACCCAATATAACGATTTATAACATAGGGAATGTCATGGCGACTTCACAACACCAATCAGAATTAACAGGCGTTGATTCCACTCATCAACAAGGCGACTTTCGCTTTGCGTTAGTCGCGTTAACTTCACTGTTTTTTATGTGGGGCTTTTTAACTTGTCTCAATGATATTTTAATTCCTTACCTAAAAAACATGTTTGAGCTTAATTATGCTCAGGCAATGTTAGTGCAATTTTGTTTTTTTGGGGCTTATTTTATTGTCTCTATCCCTGCGGGTGCGCTTGTGGGGAGAATTGGCTATCAAAAGGGTATTATCACGGGTTTAGTTATCGCTTGTATTGGTTGTTTATTGTTTTATCCATCCGCGAGTTACGGCTCATATAATATGTTTTTATTTGCCTTTTTTATTTTAGCATCCGGTATTACTATTTTGCAGGTTTCTGCTAATCCTTTTGTGAGTGTTCTTGGGCCTGCAGAAACGGCATCATCAAGATTAACCTTAACTCAAGCGTTTAACTCTCTAGGTACGACTGTCGCCCCTTTTTTTGGCAGTTGGTTGATACTGTCGACGGTTGAGCACGATGAAAAAATCACTGAAGTGAGTGATGTGATTGGTCAACTATCAGTTCAACAACAAGCGAGTGCGGTACAAACACCTTACCTGATTTTAGCCGGTGCATTGTTCGTATTGGCGTTAATTTTCATGTTGCTCAAACTGCCTTTATTGGGCAAACGCGATACTCAGTCTAGTGTCGTAGTAAAAGGGAGCGCATGGCAGTATCCACATCTTGTATTAGGTGCCGTGGGTATTTTTGTATATGTTGGCGCAGAAGTTGGGATAGGCAGTTTTCTTATTAGCTTTTTAACCCAAGATGACATTGGTGGCGTATCGGAATCTCAGGCTGCGCATTATATTGCTTACTATTTTGGGGGCGCGATGGTTGGTCGTTTTATGGGGGCAGCGGTAATGCAAAAAATAAAAGCAGGTAAAGTGTTAGCCTTCAATGCGCTATGTGCATGTATTTTAGTTGCTGCGGCTATGTTAAGTGCTGGCAGTGTCGCCATGTGGGCATTATTACTGGTGGGATTATGTAACTCGATTATGTTTCCGACTATTTTCAGCTTAGCACTGCAAGACTTGAAGCAACACACTAGTCAGGGGTCTGGGATTTTATGTTTAGCTATTGTTGGTGGTGCCGTTTTACCCTTGTTACAAGGTGTTTTGGCCGACAGCTTAGGTATTCAATTAGCGTTTATTGTGCCGCTAGTATGCTATGGCTTTATTGGTTATTACGGTTTAGTGGGCTGCGATGTAAAGCGTCCAACGTCGAATGCACAGTAGTAAGAGTAAGGGAATTACATGAATTTGAATTATCTTAATACGGGGTTTAACTCAGGCAAGTTTACACCTATTAGTGCCGTTGTGAGTTTAGCTGTGCTGTTATGTGTTAATGGCTGTAGCTATTCAGTTGAACCTGAAAGCGAAAATAAACCAATGTTAGTGGTTGATAATAAAATGAAGGACATTGGGGCTAAAGCAGGCATTGAATTATGGCCAGCATTAACGCCTGCAATAGCTAAAGATCCACAGCTTGAAGATAAAATTGCCACATTAGTAGCAAGGATGACCGTGGAACAAAAAGTGGCTCAGATGATCCAGCCTGAGATCCGCGACATTACTATCGAAGACATGCGTAAGTATGGTTTTGGTTCGTACCTTAATGGTGGAGGTTCATATCCAAATAATAACAAGCACGCGACTCCGGCAGACTGGATTGCACTAGCTGAATCATTGTATCAAGCATCTGTCGATGACTCTATTGATGGCATCAATATTCCGACCATGTGGGGTACAGATGCGGTGCATGGACATAACAATGTTATTGGTGCGACGTTATTTCCTCATAATATTGGTTTAGGCGCAGCAAATAACCCAAAATTAATTGAGAAAATAGCGTCAATTACAGCCAAGGAAGTGATGGTTACAGGCATTGATTGGGTATTCGCACCAACTGTTGCTGTTGTACAAGATGACCGCTGGGGCAGGAGCTATGAAGGTTATTCAGAAGATCCGAATATTGTTAAATCGTACTCTTATGCCATTGTTGAAGGATTACAAGGTGCGGTAGAAGGGGATTTTCTTTCAAATCAACATGTATTGTCGACGGTTAAACACTTTCTAGGTGATGGCGGCACAGAAAGAGGCATCGACCAAGGTAATAATATTGCCAGTGAACAAATACTGGTTGATGTGCATGCTCAAGGTTATGTAGGGGGATTAAACGCTGGCGCACAAAGTGTTATGGCGTCGTTTAACAGCTGGCATGGGGTTAAAAATCATGGCAATAAGTATTTACTGACAGATGTGCTTAAAGACCGCATGGGCTTTGATGGTTTTGTGGTAGGTGATTGGAACGGTCATGGACAAATTCTTGGATGTAGTAACGAATCATGCGCTCAAGCGGCAAATGCAGGCTTGGATATTTTTATGGTTCCTACAACGGTTTGGAAGCCCTTATTTGAAAATACCGTTGCCCAAGTGAAGCGTGGTGAAATAAGCCAAGCCCGCCTTGACGATGCTGTGTCGCGTATTTTACGGGTTAAGTTTAGAGCTGGATTATTTGACAAACCAAGTCCAGCCAACCGTCCGTTGTCTGGTAAAACGGAGTTAATTGGCCATGTAAGCCATCGTGAAATTGCAAGGCAAGCGGTACGAGAGTCATTGGTATTGTTGAAAAATAATCATGGTGTTTTGCCTCTTTCACCTAAGTTAACTGTGTTAGTAGCCGGCGATGCTGCTGATAATATTGGTAAACAGTCTGGTGGTTGGACAATTACTTGGCAGGGTACAGATAATAAGAATGCAGACTTCCCTGGTGCGACGTCTATTTATAGCGGTATTGAGCAAGTGGTTAAGCAAGCTGGTGGCCAAGCTATTCTGAGCGTATCAGGTGAGTTCGTCGAGCAGCAAAAGCCTGATGTGGCAATTGTTGTGTTTGGTGAAGAACCCTATGCGGAAGGTAATGGTGATATCGATAACGTAGAATATCAACGTGGAGATAAGCGAGATTTGGCGTTATTAAAGCGGCTTAAAGCACAGGGTATTCCAGTTGTGTCAGTGTTTATTAGTGGTCGTCCGATGTGGGTTAATGCAGAGTTTAATGCATCCGATGCCTTTGTTGCTGCTTGGTTACCAGGTTCAGAAGGTCAAGGGGTTGCGGATGTGTTGTTTACCGATGTAAACGGAAAAGTGCAATATGATTTTAGCGGTAAATTATCATTCTCATGGCCTGCAACGCCTCAACAATCAAGGGTAAATATACCTTTAGCCAGTGCATCATCAGAGGTAAAAGCACAATATCAACCTTTGATTCCTTTTGGGTATGGCTTAAATTATCTATCAGGTACTAAGGATGCTGTCGAATTGGATCATTTATCGGAAGATAATTTATCTTCCGAGCAAACGTTAGCCGATTTAATATTGTTTGAGCGAGCAGTTAAATCACCGTGGTCAATGTACATTGCCAATGGTTCAGAGCGCCAAGGTTTGTCGAGCAGTGTGGCAGAAAATAGCGCTTTGTCGATACGTACTATGGACCGTGTATTTCAAGAGGACGCTCGATTTGTGTCTTTTAACGGAAGCGAACAAGGTTCGGTTGGGTTAATCAGTAATTTTCCGCGCGATTTTAGAGCCTATCGTAATCATTATTCGGCATTATCTTTTAGTATCAAAACGACCCAAGCGTTACAAAAACCATTATGGTTGGGCATGGCGTGTGAAGGTGATTGTCGTAAGCAAGTGGATATTGCCAAGTGGGTTAATCGTAAACAGGGCGAATGGCAACGTTTACATTTCTCGATGACTTGTTTTGCCGATGAGCCAATGAACTTTGCTAAAATTGTTATGCCGTTCTATCTTGCCACAGACGCAAAAATTGACATTCGTTTCAGCGATGTTGTTATTAAAGCTAGTTCATCCTCAAATACGATTCAATGTAACTAGGGCCTGTTGATCTTTCAAGGTTGTTTTTGCTGCGAGTTGTTGGTCATTTGTACAAAGAAGAGACTTTGTGGTGTAGTTATTCTACATAAAAAGTCGATAATGCAGTAAAAATGACCAACAAACGCTGCCCGAAGGGTTCGGCTAAAAACGTTTTACTCTTTGTTGAGTCCTCTTCGTTAAGTAAAAGTAGCTTAGATTGCTA
>NZ_JBSQBN010000160.1:0-9027 GCF_053850585.1 Shewanella sp. A22 | reverse complement strand
TTACAACGAAATTGTCGAGTATTGCTGTCTAGCGTGGAATAGATTCATATCGTGTAAAAGCCGAGTGAGAAAACTATGCCAAAGAGACTGGGCAAATCTGGGAAGACTTTAATCATAATTGGTATTACTCTACCTTTAAGGGGATTACTAGAACCCTTATTTTTACAAAATGCAGCTAATGTATTCGAGACACAAAAAAACGCTATCCAATCGGATAGCGTTAATGCAGAGCTTTATGTTTCAACCAAGCTAAAATTATTTTTTAGCTTTTTTCTTGGTGGATTCACTCACCCATTTACCACCTATAAATTTAGATGACCATCCAGTCGCTTTCCCATCAACTTCAGTCGCAACATATTGCTCTTTAGTTTTACGGCTAAATTTAACTTGGGCTTTATTACCGTCATCATCTGTCACTGGTGCATCTGCAAGATAGGCATATTTAGGCCATAACAAATCACGGTACTTAACCAATTCTTCGACTAATGGCGCACGTGTTTCACGCGATTTAGGAAAAGTGCTTGCCGCTAAAAAGATTCCAGCAGCACCATCACGAAGCACAAAATGCGCATCTGACTTAGTGCATTTTAGCTCAGGCAGAAAAATAGGATCTTCTTTTGGTGGCGCAGCTTCACCGCTTCTCAATAACTTGCGAGTATTTTTACACTCGCTATTGGTACAACCAAAATACTTACCAAATCGCCCGTTTTTCAGCTCCATATCATTGCCACAGCGATCGCATTCAATAATAGGACCTTCATAGCCTTTTATCTTAAATTGTCCAACTTCTACTTCATAGCCATCACATGACGGGTTATTACCGCACACATGTAATTTACGAGTTTCGTCAATGAGGTAACTGTCCATCGCTGTGCCACATTTACCGCAACGGTGTTTCGCTCGCAACGCTTCAGTTTCACCATCTTCATTGTCACTAACGGCTTCTTCACCAGGCGTTAAATTAAGCGTCGTTTTACAACGTTCTTTTGGCGGTAAAGCATAACCAGAACAACCAAGGAACACCCCTGTTGACCCTGTGCGGATCCCCATTGGGCGGCCACAGGTTGGACACTTAATGTCATCTGTTAAGACCATCTCATTAGGGCGCATTCCGCCTTCATCAGGATCTAATTCTGCCAATAGCAATTGCTTAGTAAAATCACCATAGAAACCGTCTAACACTTTTTTCCAGTCAAGCTTGCCATGGGCAACATCATCCAATGTTTGCTCCATACTTGCAGTAAAGTCGTAACTCATTAACTCTTTAAAACTACCGACTAAACGTTCACTAACAATCTCACCCATCTTTTCAGCAAAGAAACGGCGATTATCGACTTTGACATAACCGCGATCTTGAATGGTTGAAATAATCGTCGCGTAAGTGGATGGACGACCAATGCCACGCTTCTCAAGCTCTTTGACTAAAGATGCTTCGCTATATCTCGCTGGCGGTTTAGTAAAATGTTGTTTTGAAAGTAAGTCACCAAGAACAAGTTTGTCGCCTTTCTCAACTACAGGCAGCGTTTTGTCTTCTTCGTTTTTCTTACCCATTGGAGGTTGCACACGCGTCCAACCGTCAAAACGTAAAGTGCGTCCACTGGCTTTTAATTCATAGTCGCCAGCTGTAACGGTCAAACGGGTTGCATCATATTGGGCGGGTGTCATCTGACATGCAACAAACTGACGCCAAATAAGCTCATACAAACGCTGAGCGTCTCTTTCCATGTCTGTCAGAGATGCAGACTGCACGGCAACGTTTGACGGTCTAATAGCCTCGTGCGCCTCCTGAGCGCCCTCTTTACTACCATAACGAATCGGATCGGCTGGTAAATATTTAGCGCCAAACTCAGAACCAATCATTTCGCGCAAACTTTCAACCGCTTCTTGGCTGAGGTTTGTCGAGTCGGTACGCATATAGGTAATATGACCGGCTTCATACAAGCGTTGAGCCATCATCATGGTTTTCTTAACACCAAAACCTAAACGAGTACTGGCAGCCTGTTGTAACGTCGACGTGATATAAGGTGCTGACGGTTTACTGGAGGTGGCTTTATCCTCGCGGGCGCTAACAACAAATGTTGCATCACGTAATGCATCAACAGCAACTTGTGCTTGCGCTTCATTTATTGGCTCAAAGGCAGCGGATTGATACTTCATCACCTGCATTTTCAAGCTTGCAGCCGTTGGTGTGCTTAATTCAGCATGAATATCCCAAAACTCTTCTGGAACAAACGCTTTAATCTCACTTTCACGCTCAACAACTAAGCGAACCGCAACCGACTGTACGCGCCCAGCAGATAAACCACGAGCGACTTTTTTCCACAATAATGGTGACACCATAAAGCCAACAACACGATCTAAAAATCGACGTGCTTGTTGTGCGTTAACCATATTGGTATCAAGCACCGATGGTTTACTAAAAGCGTCTTGAATTGCTGTTTTGGTAATTTCGTTAAATACCACACGTTGATACCGTGAAGCGTCGCCACCGATGATTTCCTGTAAATGCCAGGCAATAGCTTCCCCTTCACGGTCCAAATCCGTTGCGAGATAGATTTGATCAGCGGTTTCCGCTAATGCTTTTAATTCTTTAACGACTTTCTCTTTACCGGGCAGAATTTGATATTTGGCTGCCCATCCTTTATCTGGGTTGACACCCATTCGTGCAACAAGTGCTTGTTTGTCTCTGATAAGCTTGTATTTAGCTTTTTCTTCAGGCGACATTTTTCTGACTTCTGCGGCAGTTTTGGTCGCAGTTGTACCGTCAGAAGTAGACGAAGTTGGTAGATCTCGTATATGACCTACACTCGACTTCACGATGAAGTCTTTACCAAGATATTTATTAATTGTCTTGGCTTTGGCCGGCGATTCGACAATAACTAACGATTTACCCATAGTTTTATTTGCGCCAAAAAGTCTCGAAAAAAAGAAAATTGAGCCCATATATAGAGGGTTGAGACAATAGTTTCAAGTTAATCCCTCTTTTATATAGCTTAGTAAGTCATTTTTTAATCAAAAATAAAAAATGTAAAAAATAATATGCGTTTTTTAAACGTAATTTTTCACTTAATGATACTTGCGAGCATCTTCAGTGCATTTTTAGTCATTTATATGTCTTTATACTAAAAGACCATACCTTGTTAACCCTTAAAGCTTCAGTATACTGACGCTTAATTAGCGTTAACTGACATGAGCAATCACGTTTCCTTTTTTATAAGTAACACAAAAAAGTGTAACTACAATAATAATTATTCACAAAAATTCTCAGGGATCACGAATGAAGCATTTTGAAGCGAATTTTGACGGCTTGGTAGGACCAACCCATAACTATGCAGGATTATCATTTGGTAATGTAGCCTCACTGAATAATGCGGCCTTGACCTCAAATCCAAAAGCCGCAGCGAAACAAGGTCTGCAAAAAGCAAAGGCTTTAGCCGACTTAGGCATGGTCCAAGGCGTATTAGCACCTCAGGAGCGCCCAGATCTTTATACATTACGTCGAATTGGTTTTTCTGGGTCAGACGCTGAGGTTTTACAAAAAGCTGCTCAGCAGGCTCCTGCTCTTCTTAATGCTTGCTGCAGTGCATCGAGTATGTGGACTGCAAATGCAGCAACCGTTTCACCGAGTGCAGATACTCGAGATGGTCGGGTACACTTTACGCCAGCAAATTTGGTCGATAAATTGCATCGCAGTATTGAACCCATCACTACAGGACATATTTTACAGTCGACATTTAACAATGAGCGTCATTTCAAACATCATCAACACTTACCTGAGCATGCAAGCTTTGGTGATGAAGGCGCAGCAAATCATACTCGTCTATGCAATGAATACGGACATGCTGGAGTTGAATTGTTTGTCTATGGTCAAGAAGCCACTAACCCCACAACGGTTAAACCAACTAAGTACCCTGCGCGTCAGACATTAGAAGCCTCTCAAGCTGTTGCGCGATTACATCAACTTGAAGAAGAAAGCTGCGTATTTATGCAGCAAAACCCTGATGTGATTGATCAAGGTGTATTTCATAATGATGTGATTTCAGTCGGTAACCAAAATGTATTGTTTTATCATGAACAAGCATTTTTAAATACCGATGCAAAATTTGACGAAATTCGGCAGAAAATGAACACTGATATGCATTTTGTTAAAGTGACTACCGAACAGGTGTCCATCAATGACGCGGTACGTAGTTACTTATTTAATACTCAAATAATCACCTTACCCAATGGTGAAATGACAATTATTGCGCCAACAAATTGCCAAGAAAACCCTGCGGTATTTGCCTATTTAAATGAACTAGTGACTTTAGGTTCGCCAATTAAACACGTACGTTATTTTGATGTAAAACAAAGTATGCAAAACGGTGGTGGTCCTGCATGTTTACGTTTACGTGTTGCTATGAGCGAACAAGAAATTGCCGCTGTAAACCAAAACACATTAATGAATGACGGTTTATTTACTCGTTTAACTACTTGGGTTGATAAACATTATCGTGATCAACTCACGGTCAGCGATCTAGCCGACCCACAACTAATTATTGAATCACGCACCGCATTAGATGAACTCACGCAAATATTAAAACTAGGTAGCGTATATCAGTTCCAAAGATAATCATTAACCTTAAATGACATCAATCAACTTATTAAAAGCCCTCTTGCTAACATAAGAACACCTTTTGGTATAAGTTAACAAAAAAGGGCGCTTAATGCGCCCTTTTCACTGTACAACAAACCCGTTTTGATTGAGCAAATCGATACTTACTGAATATCAACACCAATTGATATAACAGGAGTCGTCAATCCATTTGGCGACTCAACTTCTACGAGAAAGACACCTGAATTGGGTTCATCTTCACCTTTAATCGTTGTAGTAAACTGACGACCACCATTGTAATTAGTGCTTGGCCATGTATATTCACTGGAACTAACGACAGAACCTGCTGATGTTGTAAATTTTACGATCGAACCAGCTGGCATTTGTTGGTTATGTAAATCAGAAATAGTAAATGTTGCAGTTGCAGAACCTTTGCCCACAATAGAAATATTACCGCCATAATGTAATCCATCAGTATCATTAATCAATACATAATCGTAGCCATTTTGTTTAATCTCATCTGCATCTGCTGTTTCGAAACTTTCCTTATGCAAAGTCGCGTAAGCTTGGCTACCGGACATAACCAATACGATGCTTCGACGAACATACAATGATTTAGAGTCAGTAATTCCATCGGCGCAAGCACTGTGAACAGACTCTGAACACAATACACCATTGTATTTACCATCTTTAACATCGAATACCACATTAGAATTAAAATCAATTAACTCTTCTAATGAACCGCCAGGCTGACCACCTGTTTGTTGTGGGTTAAAGAGTCCATCTTCGTTATAATCATTAAAGGCATCATTTAAATCAAATGATTGGCCAGTCACATCGGTACCAGAAAGAAATTCTGTTGCTTCTGAAGCATCAAAACGGCCATTGCCATTTAAATCAGGAAAAGACTCTTCACCAATTGCAGTTGCGGTTACAGTTGCTCGACCACCGTATTTCTGGCCATAAATATTACCATAAAGATTTAATGTTGCATCATAGGCTAATGCAGCATTAGGATTTCGCTCAATCTGACCAGCACCATTCAGAATAGTCTCACCTTCAGGTCTTGGCAACTGACTGATCCAAGATACCGAACATGCGCCATTAAGCGTTTGACATGCATCTTCAATAGAACCACCTTCTGTTGTGAAAGATACCGTCGTTCCATCTGGTACAGGATTGTTAAAGGCATCGGCCATTCGAGCGGTAATCTTAACAACAGTATTATCGACTTCCCAGCCTTCTGCATTAAGCAGTTCAGCTGATAAAGAAAAACTGTCCTGATCAGGGATACCAGTAGAGACAATGAGCTGACTTGATTGACTAGAAATAGCGGGGACAGCGCCATTATCTACAGTAGCGGTAACACGTAAAGACGTTGCGACTGTACCGGTAGTGACTACCGTTTGTACAATACCATCATTGTCTGTTGTTGCTTGCAGAGGGTCAATTTTAATACCGCCCACCTCAGTGTTTAGCGCAAACTTAACATTTTGGTTAGCAACCACATTACTGTTTTTATCTAACACTTTAAATTTAACCACTGACGCTTCAGTACCACCAGTTCCTAAAATACTAATGTTTTCTGGTACCGCTGATACAAATACAATACTGCCAACATCGGCCTGAAGCACATTAATCGTACTTACAGCAGATAAGCTAATTCCACCAGCATTGGCAGTAACGTTAATTTGATCTTCTCCAACACACCCTTGTGCACGATAAGTTGAGGTCGCGACACCATTACTTGACGACACAGGAGAACTGAGCACTGCTTGTGCAGGGCTTTTGGTCGCACAGGTAGACGAAAAATTAACGTCCACAGGCTGAGTAAAGGTATTTCCTGAATCATCTTGAATTGACACCGTAACGGTCGCTGTACCGCCTGCAGATAAATCAGTAGTACTAATAGCTGCGACACCTTCAACAAAAGGGCTACCACTCCCCATCACAACATTCGTTGCCCCGACAACAACAATCGTTGAACCTGTTTCGTTGGAAGGCAATGTCGCGGTTGCTTCACCAGCACCTAAAGAGCTGCCGGCATAAATATCTACTGTAGCTTTGCCTTGGGCATTAGTGACAGCCGTTTTAACAGGCAAATCACCAATTGGGCTATCAAATGTCACAATCGAAGCCTTGGAAATGCCTGTAACAGTCGCGGTTAATTTACCTGGCGATAACGTACTGATTGATTGAATTACATTACCTGTAGCATCAGTTAACACCAATGAAACTTGCGCACCACCACCAGCAACACCACCATCACCAGTCATTGTGACGAATAACGATGCACTTTCACCTGTGGCGGTTGTAGCGGTTACGGTTGCTCCGGTATTAATTTCAGCCGTATTGAGTTGAATAGTGGCGACACCACTTGAATCAGTAACCACTTCACCAGTACTTGGGGAAAAAGTACCGTATTCATTATTGTTGAGTGAAAATGTAACAAGAGTGCTGACAGCCGCTCCCGTTGAATCTTTAACGGTTGCATTTAAGAATGCAGGTTCAGCTACTGATATCTGATCGTTGTCAATACTTAACGTAATAGATATTGTCGGATCGGGTGTCGTCCCACCTCCTGAGCCATCATCGGTTATACCTCCGCCACCACCACATGCGACGAGAAAAAAAGAACATAAAAGCGCTAAATAAACTTTATATGCTGACCTCATTGTCAGGCTCCCTGTTACATTAAAATAAAACTTAAGAATTTTTATCGTTACGGATATAGATTAACAATACGTAAACATCTTATAACTTTAGCATAACTCTACTATTTTCTTTGCGATTTATCCGCCAAAACTTTCACTTTTAGATCATTTCCTAAGTGACAGATTCCTGCTAACCTTTAGCCCATTCAAAAAAGACATAAAATAATATTAAGATGAAAAGGAATACTCTGTGAGTAAACAACATAAGCTCGGACTCACGAGCAAGATTTTAATTGGCATGGCTTCAGGCATTATTTTAGGCCTTTTTTTAAGGAACGTGTTTCCAGACAGTCTATTTATTAAAGAGTACATCACCGATGGATTCTTACATGTCATTGGTACTATCTTTATATCAAGCTTAAAAATGCTTGTGGTTCCGTTGGTCTTTATTTCACTAGTGTGTGGTACAAGTTCATTAAGTGACCCTTCTAAATTAGGCCGATTAGGCGGAAAGACGATCTCATTTTATTTGTTCACCACTGCAATCGCTCTGACCATTTCTATCTTAGCCGCTGTACTTATTCATCCTGGTAACGCAAGTCTTGCGGGTAATGCATTAGAGTATACGGTTAAAGATGCACCCAGTTTGTCTGAAGTACTGATTAATATCGTGCCAACAAACCCAATGCAAGCAATGAGCGAAGGCAACATGCTGCAGATCATTATCTTTGCCGTTATTTTTGGGTTTGCTATTTCGCATATCGGAGAGCGAGGTACACGAGTTGCAAGATTCTTTAACGATTTAAATGAAGTCATCATGCGCGTTGTCACCTTAATTATGCAATTAGCCCCTTATGGTGTGTTCGCATTAATGGCTAAGCTGAGTTTAACCTTAGGACTAGAAACCTTTGGCAGTGTCGTAAAATACTTCTGTTTAGTTGTCGTCGTGTTATTTATTCAAGGGCTCATCGTTTACCCTACGTTACTAAAGCTATTTTCTGGCTTAAGTCCGTTAATGTTTTTGCGTAAAATTCGTGATGTACAACTATTTGCATTTAGCACCGCAAGTTCTAATGCCACCCTGCCCGTTACCATTGAAACAGCAGAACACAGAATGGGCGTTGACAATAAAATCGCCTCATTTACGTTGCCATTGGGTGCCACACTCAACATGGATGGCACCGCCATTATGCAAGGTGTTGCAACAGTATTTATTGCTCAAGTATTTGGTATCGAGCTCAGTATCATGGATTACGCCACAGTCGTGGTTACGGCAACGTTAGCCTCAATCGGTACTGCTGGTGTACCTGGTGTCGGACTCATTATGCTAGCAATGGTATTAAATCAAGTAGGTTTACCCGTTGAAGGTATTGCCTTGATTATTGGTGTAGACAGAATGCTAGACATGATCCGCACCGCAGTAAACGTCACTGGTGATGCTGTGGCAACCGTAATCATTGCTAAATCTGAGGGTGAATTTAATGAAGAAACATTCAATAATTCACAAGCAGGTAAAGCTGCAAAAAGTTTTGAAGAACAAGTGCTTAATGCAAAAAAATAGCATTTAAGTTTACATTGTATAAAAAAGCGCTAAATAGGCGCTTTTTTATTATCTTTTTCCTGCATAAATATGTCATTATCATCAACTTCTATTAATACCAATCCTATTAAATATGTGATCTTTCAGCGGGAGTTCAAAGTGCTGTAGGCAAGGCAGATGATTGAAGCGAATAGTGATCCTCGGTAACAAGCTCCTGCGTTACTCTACCTCCAGTATCT
>NZ_JBSQBN010000015.1:0-48464 GCF_053850585.1 Shewanella sp. A22 | reverse complement strand
GCTTCATCTTGAAACCAAATATCGACAGTGTCTAAAGGAATATAAACAGGGATCGTTGCGATCGTTTTAGAAATGAGTTTTTTTAAACTCAGCTTGAGCTTCTAAGGATTGTTTTGGGTGCTTAGAGCGACTGGTAATCCAACTTAAGCCAATACTTTTCAATATTTTATACACATGGTTTAGATGATAATGGATACCAAACTGCTGTTCTATATATGATTGAATGTCTATACCCGTTAATCGTCCACCTTGTTCGGAGCGGCTTAATTCGTCTACATATTGATAGAGAACCTGCTTTTGCTGTTCGCCGAGTTTATTAGCATTTGTCGAGTTCATATTGGCTTTCAAACCATCAAGGCCAGAATTTAAGTAGTTTTTAACCCATTCATTAACACTGCGACGACTTACCTTTAGTTGGCGAGCAACTTGAGCTCGATTGTGACATTCCAAGAAGCAAGACACAGCCAAAATGCGAATACGCATACGGGCGTCTTTTTCTGACTTTGATAATTTAACGAGTTCAACAGAGTTGTAATTTTTCACAGAATAAAATGATTTGAAAATAATGAGTATATTAGATCATAATTTAATGCGGATTGGTATTAATGGCATTGGTATAATATAAAAAAAGCACTTAACCATTTAGATTAAGTGCTTAAATTTATGTACAGCTAAATGTTAAAACGTTACTCACTGCAGTTAAGCAAATAACTAAATGTACTGTACAGACATGATTTCGTAATCAGTTAATCCGCCAGGTGTAGTAATTGATACTTCATCACCTTCACTTTTGCCAATTAAACCGCGAGCAATAGGTGAGTTAACAGAAATCAAATTCCGTTTAATATCGGCTTCATCATCACCCACAATACGGTATGTCATTTCTGCATCGGTATCGATGTTTAAAATCGTCACTGTGGTCCCAAAAATAACACGACCTGTGTTTTCTAGGGTTGTGACATCAATAATTTGAGCGTTTGATAACTTACCTTCAATATCTCGAATACGTGCTTCACAAATCCCCTGCTCTTCACGAGCAGCATGATATTCAGCATTTTCTTTTAAATCGCCTAACTCACGCGCTGAAGCAATAGCTTCAGTAATTTTAGGACGGCGATCAAACTTTAAAATCTCAAGCTCTTTACGTAGTTGATCCGCACCAACCACTGTCATTGGAACCTTACTCATAATGTCTTTGTCTCCTTTAAAAACAAAAGCATCCCGTGCTGACAAATGCCAGCACAGTGAAAATTCTATTGGAAATACGCAATCGAGTTTGGTTGCGTCTTTGGGATGCATCTCTTCGATGATGGTTAACAGCTTACCTAAGCTTTAGCAGACTTGCTAGTATGCGTCACCAAAATGTCATAAAAAAGGTCACCTAATGGTGACCTTAATCATTTTTAGGCAATAAAAGTTAGCTTTTAATACGCTTATGTAATTCTTGTACAGATGCCACTTTGACACGATCATCTGCCGCATGGGCTAAACATGTCGCAAATGCAGCATTTAACGTCGTGGTGTAATTTACTTTGTAGCGTAATGCTCCGCGGCGTATCTGACGTGAATCTTCAATAGCTTGACGACCTTCTGTAGTATTAACAATGTAAGTATATTCACCATTTTTAATACGATCCAGAATATGTGGTCTACCTTCGTGTACCTTATTCACCAAGCGAGGATTAATCCCAGCTTCACCTAAGATAATCGCTGTACCATGAGTAGCATCAATATCATAGCCAAGTTCAATCAACTTAGACGCTAAATCAGCAACTCGCTTTTTATCACTGTTACGAACAGATAATAACGCACGACCTGACTTAGGTACTTCAGATGTCGCACCAAGTTGTGCTTTAGCATAGGCTTCGGCAAACGTGTCACCCACGCCCATCACTTCACCAGTTGAGCGCATTTCTGGGCCTAATAATGGATCAACACCGGGGAACTTATTAAACGGTAATACCACTTCTTTTACCGAGAAATAAGGTGGAATCACTTCTTTAGTAAAGTTTTGTGAAATCAAACTTTGCCCAGCCATTACACGAGCAGCAATTTTAGCTAAAGGCACACCAGTTGCTTTTGACACAAACGGTACTGTACGAGCTGCACGCGGGTTAACTTCAATCATATAGATTTCATTATCTTTCACCGCAAACTGCACGTTCATTAAGCCAACAACACCTAACTCAAAAGCAAGTTTGGTTACCTGTTCGCGCATTCTAGCTTGGACATCGGCACTTAAAGTATAAGGTGGCAATGAACATCCAGAGTCACCAGAGTGAACCCCTGCCTGCTCAATATGTTCCATGATGGCACCAACGACAACGGTTTCACCGTCACATACAGCATCAATGTCAACTTCAATTGCATCATCTAAAAAGTGATCAAGTAAAACAGGCGATGCATTAGAGACTTTAACTGCTTCATTAAAATAACGCAGTAAATCTTGCTTGTCGTATACAATTTCCATTGCACGACCACCTAACACATAAGACGGACGGACAACCAACGGGTAACCAATTTTTTCAGCTTCAATGACTGCACTTTCAACGGTTGTCACTGTCGCATTTTCTGGCTGCTTCATGTTCAAACGTTGAATCGCTTGTTGGAAACGTTCGCGATCTTCTGCACGGTCAATTGCATCAGGGCTGGTACCAATAATGGGCACTCCAGCAGCTTCAAGGGCGCGAGCAAGCTTCAATGGTGTTTGACCACCGTATTGAACAATCACACCTTTTGGCTTTTCGATACGAACAATTTCTAGCACATCTTCTAACGTTACAGGTTCAAAGTATAAACGGTCTGAGGTATCGTAATCGGTTGATACCGTTTCAGGGTTACAGTTCACCATGATAGTTTCGTAACCGTCTTCGCGCAGAGCTAATGCCGCATGTACACAACAATAATCAAACTCAATACCTTGGCCGATCCGGTTTGGACCACCACCTAGCACCATGATTTTGTCGCGATTTGATGGGTTCGCTTCACATTCTTCTTCATAAGTTGAATACATGTAAGCCGTGTCAGTTGAAAACTCAGCAGCACAAGTATCTACACGCTTATAGACAGGGAAAATCTCATAACGATGACGGAGTTTACGCACTTCAGCATCACTAACACCAAGCACATCCGCAAGACGGGCATCAGCAAAACCTTTACGCTTTAACTTACGTAAAATATTTTCCGTTAAACCAGACATGCCGAGTTCCGCGACATTTGCTTCATCAGCAATTAAATCTTCAATTTGAATCAGGAACCAATGATCGATATTTGTTAAAGCAAAAATATCATCACGGCTTAATCCAGCACGGAATGCATCGGCTATGTACCATATGCGGTCACAACCAGGCTCTTTTAATTCATGACGAATTCGTTGAATCGCTTCAGGTGAAGATAAATCAACAATAGGGTCAAAACCATTGCGGTTAACTTCAAGGCCACGAAGCGCTTTTTGTAGCGACTCTTGGAATGTGCGACCAATTGCCATCACTTCACCAACTGATTTCATCTGTGTGGTTAAGCGGTCATTGGCCCCTGCAAATTTTTCAAAGTTAAAACGTGGCACTTTGGTGACAACATAATCAATAGCAGGCTCGAACGATGCAGGTGTTTTACCACCAGTAATGTCGTTGCTAAGCTCATCTAATGTAAAGCCGACTGCCAACTTGGCAGCTATTTTCGCAATAGGGAAGCCTGTGGCTTTAGACGCTAATGCAGATGAACGCGAAACACGCGGGTTCATCTCAATAATCACCATACGGCCAGTATTTGGACAAATACCAAACTGAACGTTTGAACCACCCGTTTCAACACCAATTTCACGCAATACGGCTAAAGAAGCGTTACGCATTAATTGATATTCTTTATCGGTTAGCGTTTGCGCGGGAGCAACCGTAATTGAATCACCAGTGTGGACACCCATTGGGTCAAAGTTTTCGATGGCACACACGATAATACAGTTATCGTTGCGGTCACGAACCACTTCCATTTCGTACTCTTTCCAACCAATTAATGATTCATCAATCAATAATTCGTTAGTTGGTGACAAATCTAAGCCTTGAGAACAAATTTCTTCAAACTCTTCTCTATTGTACGCTATACCGCCACCACTTCCGCCCATGGTGAAAGAAGGTCGAATAATACAAGGGAAGCCAACCATGTCTAAGACACCGTATGCTTCATCCATATTATGGGCGATACCCGCTCGAGGACAATCTAAGCCTATCGACTTCATCGCTTTGTCGAAACGGCTACGATCTTCAGCTTTATCAATTGCGTCAGCTGTCGCACCAATCATTTCAACATTAAATTCTTCTAACACGCCTTGTGCTTCAAGCTGAAGCGCGCAATTAAGTGCAGTTTGTCCACCCATCGTTGGTAGAATTGCATCTGGTCGCTCTTTGGCTATGATGTTGCGTACCACTTCCCAATGAATGGGTTCGATATACGTTGCATCGGCCATTTCAGGATCTGTCATGATGGTAGCTGGATTAGAGTTGACCAAAATGACACGATAGCCTTCTTCACGAAGGGCTTTACAGGCTTGAGCACCTGAATAATCAAACTCACACGCCTGACCAATAACAATTGGGCCGGCACCTAGGATAAGAATACTTTTTATATCTGTACGTTTTGGCATTGCGTCGTCTTCTCCCAGATAACTACTTAGCGTGCTGACGGTATTGTTCAATGAGTTCGATAAAGTGATCGAACAGCGGAGCTGCATCAGTTGGACCAGGACTCGCTTCAGGGTGTCCTTGGAAACTAAATGCTGGTTTATCCGTTAGGTGAATACCTTGTAATGAACCATCAAATAATGATTTATGGGTCACTTTTATATTTGCAGGTAATGATGTTTCATCTGCCGCAAAACCGTGATTTTGACTGGTGATCATCACATTGCCTTTTTCAATATTGCTCACCGGATGGTTTGCACCATGGTGACCAAATTTCATTTTTAAGGTTTTTGCACCTGAGGCTAAAGCAAGTAACTGATGACCTAAACAAATACCAAACACCGGAATGTCTGTTTTTAAGATTTGTTGAATGGCTTCAATGGCATAATCACAGGGTTCAGGATCGCCAGGACCATTGGATAAAAATATCCCATCAGGATTCATGGCTAATACATCGGCAGCTGGAGTTTTAGCTGGCACAACGGTGACATCACAACCACGGTCAACCAACATCCGTAAAATATTACGTTTTACACCGTAATCGTATGCGACGACTTTATACTTGAGTTCCGATTCTGGTGTTTCAGACGGTAAACCACCGACTAATTTCCAGCTACCGTTGCGCCATGTATAAGCTTTCTCGGTGGTAACTTCTTTAGCTAAATCCATGCCTTTTAAGCCAGGGAATGCTTTTGCTTCCGCCAAGGCTTTTGCTTCGTCTAGGTCTCCCACCATAATACAACCGGCTTGAGCCCCTTTTTCACGCAAAATTCGAGTGAGTTTGCGAGTATCTATATCAGCGATACCAACCACATTATTCTTTTTTAAATAATCACTTAATGATTGTTGGTTACGGAAATTACTCGCCATAAGCGGTAAGTCACGAATAATTAAGCCACATGCATGAACCGAATCCGATTCTGTGTCTTCATCATTAGTACCTGTATTACCGATATGAGGATAGGTTAATGTTACTATTTGGCGTGAATATGAAGGATCCGTAAGAATCTCTTGATAACCTGTCATTGAAGTATTAAATACTACTTCACCAACAGAGATACCTGTTGCACCAATTGCGGTGCCAGAGAATACGGTTCCATCTTCGAGTACGAGTAAGGCAGACTGTGTCAACGCGACCTCCAGAAAAGAGCCAAGCCACTGAAATTATGTGTTTTTATTTTTCTTTAAAATACCAATTTCCGTTCAATTACGAAATTTTGACAAATTCCAGCGATTGTATAAGAAATTAGCATTTACGTCTATATTTTGTCGGATTGTTTTCAAAAAAAAACACCAATGAATGGTGTTTTATTGTCTAGTTCAATCCTAATACTTGTTGCATGTCATACAGACCTGCATTTTGATCTGAGAGCCAAAAAGCGGCCCTCATCGCCCCATTTGCAAAGGTCATTCGACTCGATGCTTTATGGGTTATTTCCAACCGTTCGCCTATATCAGCGAACATAGCTGTGTGTTCGCCGACAATATCTCCGGCACGAACCGTTGCAAAACCTATGGTGTTACGATCACGCTCACCTGTAATGCCTTCACGCCCAAAAACGGCGCATTGCTCTAAATCACGGCCCAATGTCTGAGCAATAATCTCACCCATTTTTAGTGCCGTGCCTGACGGCGCATCTTTTTTGTGGCGATGATGAGCTTCGATTATTTCGATATCGGTATAATCCCCCATCACTTCGGTCGCAAGTGTGAGCAACTTCCACATTACGTTTACGCCGACAGACATATTGGGAGCAAGAACAACAGGAGTTTGCTCCGAATAAGCATTAATCAGTTCTTTTTGAGCATGATTAAAACCAGTTGTACCAATAACGATTGCTTTGTGGTTTCTAGCGCACCAGTCAAGATGAACAATAGATGATTCTGGTGAAGTAAAATCAATCAGCACATCAAAGTCATTGACCACATTATCAAGTGAGTCAGTAATAGTAACATTCATCAAACCTACACCAGCAAGCTCGCCAGCATCAACACCTATTAGGCTTGAGCCGGTTCGTTCAATGGCAGCACCAAGAACAATAACCTCTTGCTGTTTAGCTGATTCAATCAGTGTCCGGCCCATACGGCCACTGGCACCAACTACAGCAATTCTCACTTTAGCAGTCATGAACGTCTCCCAGTGTTGACTGAAAAATAGCTTATACAAAAACGCCTAAGTTAACTTAGGCGTTTTAACGTATTAGATAATGTCTAACAACTCAACTTCGAAAACCAAAGCCGAGTATGGCGGAATGGAAGCACCCGCGCCACGCTCACCGTATGCTAAGTGATGCGGAACGTATAATTTAAGCTTGGTACCAACAGGCATAAGCTGTAGTGCTTCAGTCCAACCAGCAATCACACCCGATACAGGGAACTCTGCAGGTTGACCGCGAGCAACGGAACTGTCGAACACATCACCACTGATAAAAGTACCATGATAATGAGTACGTACTGTTGAATCATAAGTTGGCGTTTCACCATCACCTTGAACAAGTACTTCATATTGAAGTCCTGATTCAGTAACAGTAATACCATCACGTTTTGCGTTTTCAGCTAAGAAAGTATCGCCTTCAGCAGCAGCAGCTTCAGCAGCGGCTTCTTGAAGTTCTTGTAAACGACGACTGATTTCAGTAAATGCAACTTGAAGCTCTTCCATAGATACTGCGCTTTCTTTACCGGCAAATGCATCAGCAAGACCAGCTTGAACAGCAGGAATATCAATACCTTCAAAAGAATTTGCAGCTAACTGCTCGCCCATTTGACGACCTACACCGTAGCTTGCATGCTGTTCCATAGTGCTGAACAAATCTGACATAATAATATTTCTCTCAATAATCTTAAAAAATTCGCACCAGAGTTTATCACAATAAACCCCGCCGATGTTGGCAAAAAGCATTATTTAACTTGAGCAATTTTACACTCAGTCAAAGACTGTTTTCTTGCCTGTGTATAAAGTGGCATCACTTTACTTTGTGCTGCTTGTAAGTCTTCTATACGGTGACTGTGTGAAGGATGAGTCGACAGAAGTTCTGGTCCTTGGGCACCACCCGCTTTGGCCATGTTTTGCCATAAGGTAATACTTTGAGCAGGATTAAAACCCGCTTTTGCCATTAACTCTAAACCAACAATATCGGCCTCAGATTCTTGACTACGTCCGAAAGGCAAAGTAATACCGACTTTAGCGCCTAACCCCAAACCAGCCATATATAAGTCTTTATTGGCCACACCGGATGCACCTAATGCTGCATCCGCAACTTGCATTCCCAGCCCTGTTAGCTGCGCCCTAGACACCTGTTCATTGCTGTGCTGAGCTAATACGTGCGCCACCTCATGGCCCATTACCGTCGCGAGCTGATCTTGATTATTCGCCACATTTAACAAACCGGTATATACACCAATATGACCACCAGGCAAAGCAAACGCATTGACTTGCTCAGATTCGAACAACACGACATCCCACTGTTGTGTTTGGTCTGGTAACACAGCGGTGATACGTTTAGCGACACAATTTACGTAATCAGTTTGGACTTTACTTTGGCTAATTTTTTCACTTTGCTTCATCGTTTCAAACGACTGAGCCCCCATTTGTTGCATCTGAGCATCAGAAAACAACAAGGTTTGTCCACGCCCAGTGGGTGATTGATTGTTAACACAACCAGCCAATAAAGCTGACATTAACAACGTAAACACGAGTGGTTTCATCTTTTATCCTTTAAAATTCATTTAGCCTAAGTGAGTCCATCGTTAACTCATTTTATACTAATCCACATGGTGAATGCACCACATGTTGCGAACCATAATAGAGTATTAACGGTGAAGTTTCCGTTTAGTAAAATCACTGATCCCACGTTTATTAGCCGTACGTCGATTAGCTTGTTTATCACGCGGCGCACGCTTGCTGGTTGCACTAGTCGGTTTATCCGTCACCACAAAGCCTGCTAATGCAGTCAAAGGTAATGCTTGTCCTATTAACGTTCTAATGGCTTCCAAACTTTGTAACTCCGAGTGACTGATTAGTGATAATGCAACACCACTCAATCCCGCCCGTGCTGTTCTACCAATACGATGAACATATACTGCTGCCTGAGCAGGCAAGTCGACATTAATTACGACAGGTAATGCGTCGATATGTATACCGCGAGCTAATACATCAGTCGCAATTAAAACCGTTAGTTTTTTGTTTTTAAACAACGCTAATGTCTGGCTTCGCAAAGCTTGTTCTTTATCGCCATGAAGTGCAGCAGCGTTAATATCCGCTTTAAGTAACTTTTTACACAATGCATCGGCATCATCTTTAGCATTAACAAATACCAACACTTGTGACCATTGATGCAAAGTAATTAAATGGATCAGTGCTTTTGCCTTACTACCTTTGTTCACGTGATATAGGGTTTGAGCTATATCGGTTACAGTACTATTCATCACATGGGCTTCAATCCGCACACTCGATGCTGACAATATTTGTTCGGCTAATATCGTTAACGGCTCAGGCAAGGTTGCTGAAAACAATAACCGTTGCCCCTTTGGCATTAAAGCAATAAGTGCATTAATATCGGCGATAAATCCCATGTCCAGCAATCGATCGGCTTCATCAAGTACTAGACTTTGAACATGGTCAAATTGAATCACACCTTGTTGCGCTAACGCTAATAAACGTCCAGGCGTTGCAACTATCAGATTAATCGGTTGAGTGAGTCGCTCAATTTGTAATTCAATTGCTTCACCGCCGCACAACACATCAACCCGTAAATTTACCGCTTGTGCTAATGGAGCCAGATTTTGCATAACTTGAGCAGCTAACTCTCTGGTGGGCACAATAACCACCGCAGACAAACTAGCAGCAGACAATTGGCTTAACTGTTGTAATAGAGGTAAACCATAAGCATAGGTTTTTCCGCTACCCGTTTGTGCCAGAGCCAACACATCTTGCCCCTCCAGTACGGCTGGAATAGCCAATTGTTGAATACGGCTAGGCTCAATTATCGCGGTAGGTAATGTGCTTAATAATTTGGGATTGAGCGAAAATGCTGAAAATGACATGAATGGCGCCTAATTAGTCATGAATACAAATAAATTCTATATCCCAATAAAAAAGGCTGTTTACCCAAAGTAAACAGCCTTTATTGATGATCACTTTCTATGAATAGTGATTAACTGTTTAAGTCCTGAAAGAACTTTTTTACACCATCAAAAAAACCTTCCGCTTTTGGGCTGTGTTTTTTCGATTCACCCGTTAAGGTTGCCTCAAATTCACGCAGTAAATCTTTTTGTTTTTCATTCAGATTCACTGGTGTTTCCATCACAACCTTACAAAGTAAATCACCAACAGCATGACTACGAACCGATTTAACCCCCTTTCCACGTAGGCGGAACATACGCCCAGTTTGAGTTTCGGTTGGAATTTTAAGGCTCACCTTACCGTCTAGTGTTGGTACTTCAATCTCACCGCCTAATGCTGCCTTACTGAAAGAAATTGGCACTTCACAATAAAGGTTATTGGCATCTCGAGTAAAGATTGCATGCTCTCGCACACTAACTTGTACATATAAGTCACCTGGAGGTGCACCAAATTCGCCCGCTTCCCCTTCGCCCGTTAGACGAATACGATCACCGGTATCGACACCAGCAGGGATTTTAACTGATAAAGTCTTGCTTTTTTCAACACGGCCTTCGCCATGACACTTGCCGCAAGGTTCTTTAATAATTTTACCGCGACCATGACAAGTAGGACAGGCTTGTTGAACAGCAAAGAAGCCTTGGCGCATTTGCACCTGCCCTTGACCATGACAAGTGCCACATGTGGTAGCAGACGTGCCTTTTTTAGCGCCACTGCCATCACACAAATCACAAGCAGCTAATGTTGGAATACGTAATTCTTTTGTTAAACCGCGAACCGCTTCTTCTAAAGACAATTCCAGGTTGTAACGTAAGTCGCTTCCGCGCGCCGCTTGACGTTGTCCGCCACGACGACCACCACCAAAAATATCACCGAAAACATCACCAAAAATATCGCCAAAGTCACCTTGGCCACCGCCGTGCCCACCACGATTAGGATCGACACCTGCATGACCAAATTGATCATAAGCAGCTTTTTTGTCACTGTCGGTTAAAATTTCGTACGCTTCTTTAATCTCTTTAAAGCTGGCTTCTGCGGCTTTATCACCTGGATTACGGTCTGGGTGAAATTTCATCGCTAAGCGTTTGTACGCTTTTTTAATTTCGCGTTCACTGGTGTCACGTCCGACACCGAGAACTTCGTAATAATCACGCTTTGACATAGTGTTCTATCTTCTCGAAGGTGTGAGTAAAGTGCTAAATTCAATTTATACAAACGGGCGTATGAGGATAACCTCAACGCCCGCTTTAATGGTAACTAACTGAAAAGGCTAATTACTTTTTATCGTCTTTAACTTCTTCGAACTCAGCATCAACAACATCATCAGCAGGTTTTTCTTGGCCAGCATCTTGTGCTTGACCTTCTGCTCCACCTTGAGTTTGAGCTTTAGCTTGGGCAATTTCCATCAACTTAGCAGACGCTTCAATAAGCGCTTGAGTTGCTGTATCCATCGCTTCTTTTTCGCTGCCTTTGATAGCAGTTTCTAAGGTTGCGATAGCCGCTTCAATCTTCTCTTTTTCGTCGCTAGATAAATCATCACCAGCTTCTTCAACTTGTTTCTTAGTTGCATGAACAAGACCGTCTGCTTGGTTACGTGCTTGAACTAACTCTTCAAACTTGGCATCTTCATCAGCGTGAGCTTCTGCATCACGAACCATTTGTTCAACTTCTTCATCAGACAGACCAGAAGAAGCTTTAATGGTGATGTTTTGTTTTTTACCTGTTTTCTTATCTGTTGCAGACACATGCAAAATACCATCAGCATCGATGTCGAATGCCACTTCAATTTGTGGTTGACCACGTGGAGCAGGCTCAATACCTTCGAGGTTAAATTGACCTAAAGATTTATTTGCACTGGCTTGCTTACGTTCACCTTGTAATACATGAATGGTTACCGCACTTTGGTTGTCATCTGCTGTAGAGAATGTTTGACCGGCTTTTGTCGGGATAGTGGTGTTCTTCTCGATAAGCTTAGTCATTACGCTACCCATGGTTTCAATACCAAGAGATAGTGGTGTAACGTCAAGTAATAAAACGTCTTTCACATCACCAGATAATACACCAGCTTGAATTGCCGCGCCTACGGCTACAGCTTCATCAGGGTTAACATCTTTACGAGGCTCTTTGCCAAAGAAGTTAGTTACCGCTTCTTGCACTTTAGGCATACGAGTTTGACCACCAACAAGAATCACTTCATTGATGTCTGATACAGATAAATCAGCATCAGCCAAAGCAACTTTAAGCGGTTCTAAAGTACGTTGGATTAAGTCTTCAACCAATGACTCTAACTTAGCTCGGGTAATTTTAACCACTAAGTGCTTAGGACCTGTTGCATCAGCAGTGATATAAGGTAAGTTAACTTCAGTGTGATTTGTACTTGAAAGTTCGATTTTTGCTTTTTCAGCAGCTTCTTTCAAACGTTGCATCGCTAAAGGATCTTTACGTAAATCTAAACCTTGGTCTTTTTTGAATTCATCTGCTAAGTAATTGATCAAACGATTATCAAAGTCTTCACCACCTAAGTGAGTGTCACCATTAGTTGCTAATACTTCGAATGTTTGGTCACCATCGTTGCTATCAATTTCGATGATAGAGATATCAAAAGTACCACCACCTAAGTCATATACAGCAACAACGTTATCACCTTGTTTTTTATCGATACCATAAGCAAGTGCTGCCGCGGTTGGTTCGTTGATGATACGTTTAACATCTAACCCTGCGATACGACCAGCATCTTTGGTTGCTTGACGTTGTGAATCGTTAAAGTAGGCAGGTACAGTAATAACAGCTTCTGTTACTTCTTCACCTAAAAAGTCTTCTGCCGTTTTTTTCATCTTTTTCAAGATTTCTGCAGAAACTTGTGGTGGAGCCATTTTATTACCACGAGACTCAACCCATGCATCACCATTATCAGCAGCGATAATTTTAAATGGCATGATGTTCACGTCGCGCTGAACTTCGTCATCTTTAAAACGACGACCAATTAAACGCTTAATTGCAAAGAAAGTATTAGCTGGGTTGGTTACCGCTTGGCGTTTTGCTGGCTGGCCAACAATTGTTTCTTCATCTGTGTAAGCAATAATAGAAGGCGTAGTGCGATCACCCTCTGCGTTTTCAATTACACGTGCTTTGCCGCCATCAAGGACAGCCACACAAGAGTTTGTCGTGCCTAAGTCGATACCAATAATTTTGCCCATGGGGTCCTCCAAAATTGACGTTATTTCGTCACAAATATGTTATTTGATGTTGATATGGGGATGAATAACAAGTTTTTCAAGCATTTTGTTGCTTAACTTGAGATTCACAATTAACCACTCATATCAGCCTTGATACCTATATTGGGACAACAAAGTGAATTACAAGGGGGTAGGGAAAAAATTATCACGGTTAACTTATCTTTTTCGCCCCGTAACAATACGCACAACAGGATTATATACCACTATAAAGGGCGCATATTTGCGCCCTTTTTGCCATAAACACCACAAGACTCATTATTGTCTACTGGTATAATCCCCCCACGCTAGCCACTTGTATGTAGTCAGTGCATCTAACGCCATTGGGCCACGTGCATGCAATTTTTGTGTACTCACGGCCACTTCAGCACCTAGGCCAAACTGAGACCCATCGGTAAAACGTGTACTGGCATTGACATACACGGCGGCAGAGTCGACTTGGTTGATAAAATCACTCGCGGTATGAATGTTGTCCGTTAAAATGGCCTCAGAATGCCCGGTGGAATGGTCACGGATATGTGCCACCGCCTCATCAATATCACGAACCACTTTAATCCCCAACGTGAGCGATAACCACTCTGTTGAAAACGATTCATCATGTGCAGGTGTGACATCAAATCCTAAACCATCAAGATAAGGTAACGTTTTTGCACAAGCTTGGAAGCGAACCCCAAGCGAATGTAAGTGAGATGCTATGTTGGGAAGAAACTCGGCGGCCACATCTTGATGAACTAATAACGTATCGAGTGCATTGCACACTGTTGGACGTTGTACTTTTGCATTGGCAATAACGTCAATTGCACGCACCAAATCAGCATGCTTGTCGACAAATAAATGACAGATACCTATTCCACCTAAAATCACAGGTATACTCGACTGTTCAGCGCATAATCGCTGTAGGTTTTGGCCTCCTCGAGGAATTATCATGTCAACGTATTTGTCGAGTCTTAATAACCCCCCAACTAAGCTACGGTCTGGCGAATCAATAAGTTGTACGGCATTTTTAGGTAAACCTAAACTAACCAGCGCATCACGGATCACATCACTTAACACTTTATTGGACGTTAATGTTTCTTTGCCGCCACGTAAAATTACAGCATTACCGGTCTTTAACGCCAGCACAGCAATGTCTACAGTGACATTTGGCCGAGCTTCATATATCACCCCGACGACACCTAATGGCACGCTGCGACGCGTTAAGCGTAAACCATTATCTAACACTCGACTTTCAGCATCCTTACCAACAGGATCGGCCAAAGCGATAATATTATCGATATCGCTTATAATCCCGCTGAGTCTTACTTCGTCGAGCATTAACCGGTCAATCATGGCTTCGGTTAAACCGCTTTTTTTTGCTGCGATGATGTCGGCTTCATTGGCTTGTAAAATATCATGTTTACGCAGCGTTAAGTGGTCAGCAATCGTTGCTAATAACAGATTTTTTTGTTTTGCTGGTAAATTCGCTAAAATAAAACTTGCCGCCTTAGCGCGTTGACCTAATTGTGATAAATATTCTGTATCGGTGGCTGACATCTGCTTATCCTTAATTATCAAGTACGACCATATCATTACGATGAACCACAGCGTCACCATAGTTATAGCCCAATAGATTTTCTATATCATTAGAATGCTTGCCGCTAATTTTGATTAAATCATTGGCACAATATCGGCTAATGCCTTTAGCCAAAATTTTGCCTGTTTGGTTCACTATCAACAAGGTTGCACCACGTTCAAAATTTCCTTCAACGTCCACGATGCCTTTAGACAACAAACTACGGCCATTGGCAACCACTGCGATCGAGGCGCCAGCATCGACAATCAGTTTCCCTTGTGATGCTGGACCAGCAAGGATCCATTGTTTTCGGCTTTCTAATGGGTTTTCTATTGCCTTAAAGTGAGTACCTACCGACTCCCTTACTGCGACTTTGGCAATCACATCAGGATGATGACCAGAAGCTATCACCACGTCTATACCTGCACGCCTCGCAACATCCGCCGCTTCAAGTTTGGTTGCCATGCCACCAGTACCAAGTCCAGATACGGAACCACCTGCAAGTAAACGTAAACTGTCATCAATATTGACGACCTGTTTAATCAATTGTGCATCGGGATGGGTGCGTGGATCTGCGTCAAATAGGCCTTTTTGATCTGTGAGTAAAATAAGCAAGTCGGCATCACAAAGTAATGCTGCTCGCGCGGATAAATTATCATTATCACCCACTTTAATTTCATTGGTCGCGACAGCATCGTTTTCATTAATAATAGGAATAATATTATGCGCTAACAATGCATTTAACGTGTCGCGTGCATTAAGGTATCGTTCACGATCTTGAAGATCTGCACGTGTGAGCAATAACTGCCCAACATGTAAACCGTAAATACTGAATAATTGTGACCAAGCCAAAATTAGCTGGCTTTGCCCTACAGCCGCGAGTAACTGTTTATTAGCCATAGTATCGGGCAACATAGGGTAATTTAAATGCTCTCGTCCAGCAGCAATCGCACCCGATGTACACAACACTATCTCAACACCAGAACGCATAAGAGAAGCCATTTGTCTGGCCAATTCAACCATATGCGCCTTATCAAGCTTTTTACTGCCAGATGTCAGCACACTCGTGCCTAATTTAACAACCACACGGCGATAACCCATTTGTGTTACTCAGTTAACTAAATATATTGAATCCATTTTTATACCCAATTCACACGACAATTCATAGTGAAAGCCGCTAATACAGGTATATTTTCGAATTAAAAAAACAAAAAAGGGCCATAAGCCCTTTTTTGTATTGTTACCATTGACCCATATGCATGGGCTACTCATTAGCTATAGATAAACTTAGCAATAAACAATGCAGCAACCACAAGCACGCCTGCATTCAAATCTTTAAAACGTCCAGTCATCAACTTGATCACCGCATAAGAAATAAATCCGAGACCAATAGCGCTGGCAATTGAAAAGGTTAGCGGCATAAGCAAACACGTTACAACAACAGGTGCCGCTTCAGTTAAGTCTTCCCAGTCAACATGAACCAAGCCAGACATCATCAAAATGGCAACATAAAACAAGGTACCAGTGGTTGCATAAGCGGGGACCATTCCCGCTAAGGGTGAAACAAACAATGCGGCTAAAAATAATAACCCGACAACAACAGCGGTTAAACCTGTGCGACCACCAGCACTGACGCCAGCAATACTTTCAATATAACTCGTCGTTGTTGATGTGCCCAACGCCGCACCTGTGATGGTGGCAACACTGTCTGCGGTTAATGCTCGTTTAACTCGTGGCAAACGGCCTTTTTCATCGAGTAATCCACCACGTTGAGCAACAGCAACCAAAGTGCCAGAGGTATCAAATAGGTCAACAAATAAGAAAGCAAATATCACAGATAACATGCTCACTTCTAGCACGCTAGACAAATCCATTTTCATAAATGTTGGTGCAATAGACGGTGGCATCGCAATCAAACCTTGATACTGCACATCACCAAAGATCATCCCTAAAACCGTTACAATCAGAATACTAAAAATAACGGCAGCTTTAAGACCACGTTGAACCATAGCAATAATCAAGAAAAAACCTAAAGCAGCCATCACAGCAGGAAAAGAAGTGATATCACCCATTGTGACAATAGTTGCAGGACTAGCCACCACAATACCGGCATTTTTCAAACCAATTAATGCTAAAAATAACCCGATACCAGCTGCAATACCAAAACGCAACGACATCGGAATACTGTTCACAATCCACTCACGGATCCTAACTAAGGATAAAATCAAGAAACACACACCAGACATAAATACTGCGCCAAGTGCGGTTTCCCAGCTGTAACCCATTTCCCCTACGACTGTGTAAGTGAAAAAAGCATTCAATCCCATGCCAGGGGCCAATGCAATAGGGTAATTGGCCAACAAGCCCATCACCAAACAACCAATTGCGGCAGCCAAACAAGTCGCAACAAAGACTGCGCCATGATCCATACCAGCATCGGCAAGCATCATAGGATTAACAAATATGATGTAAGCCATGGTTAAGAAAGTTGTAAGACCAGCCATAGCTTCTTGCTTGAGACTCGTTTGGTTCTGTTTCAGTTTAAATAATTTTTCTAACATGGAACGCGGTTCCTTGGGCAAAGGTTAACATTGAGTTAATCGTTTTAATTGTTATAAATGAGGATAAGGTAAACCTTCTACTGTTCACTTTATGATTAAGGGTGTACTTTTTGGGCTGGAATTATAAGTTTTTACGACCTTGATAGCTATCAATAGCCTTTTTGTTGAAAGATTACAGTTTTTTATATAGCGGACTAAACAGATGGACTAAATTCAAGGTAAAAAAAAGCCTACTCAAAAGAGTAGGCAGACATGTTACAAGCATCCCATATGGGGAAAGGAAAGCTAGCATCACTTAACATGATGTGGCGATAAATTAACTAATTTACCACCTTGTCTAAAACCGTCAAACGAGACGAACAAAAGGTTGATGGATATTAACGCTACATTAAGAGGGTCAGTTCTTAACGTTTCATGGCGAATATACCGCCACGTAAAACTGATACATCAGCAAACCAAGTGTTTTGCCAATAAAATTTGTTGCTACCTGTATAAGACATAGTCTTTCTCCTAAATAAAGTTAAGTTGTATAAACCTAGTAAAGCTTGGCTCGGTTCCCTGGAACGTACATTTCTCAAATCCATTGAGACAACTTGTCACTCAGATCCTTGGAGGCTATATCCATCCTGGATTAACTAGAGTCGACAATCACAATGCTTGCCGACGAAATGAATTATACAAAACTGTAATATAATTACAAGTATTATTTGCTTTATTTCACAAAAACGTCAAATTAAGTGATTAGATTACATTAACATTGTATTAAAACTATGTATGACTTTTGTCAAACAATGTTATTTTATCAATAAATCACATATAAAACAAACACTTAAACAAGCCCCTTAGACAGGCTCAAAAAATGTAATAAACTAACTAAAGGGCTTGCGGTAGGCTTACCATATAAAGGATCGCCTTCAACTGCACTACCAGCAATATCAATATGCGTAAAAGCCAATTTTGTTTCGGCTATGCCAGAAGCTTTTATTAAGAATGCAGCAGGATATTGATGACCACGAGCAGTAATTGAAGATGGGCCATTATTAGATGACACCACATCAGCAGCACCGTTTTTATCTGCAACTTTATCAAAATCTTCAGGACGTAATCGAGAAACCTCGAATGGTTCCCCCCATAGCTGACCCACTTCTGCTAATGTTGAAGCCACGCCTTGCTTTTTAGCCGTGCTATTTTCAACTAATGCAGGGTAGCCACCGTAGGCTCGTACAACATGACCGGTTAACGTCGCCACCGAAAATAATTGTGGATTCACTGCAGTTTGTGCCTGTATACGCAAATGCGATAATAAGTCAGCTAACACTAAGCGCCCTTCTGCATCAGTATTACCAATGCGCACTCGCGCCCCTGCGTGGCTAGTAATGATCTCATCAGTGACAAATGCATCACTACCAATACTGTTTCTCACTAATCCGAGTTCGGCAATGACTTTAATACCTTTAGGTTTCAGTATTGATATTGCTTTCATTAAACCAGCAACTGCTGCGGCACCACCTTTATCACGGCTCATTCCCGCCATTGAGCCTGCAACTTTAATATCAGCGCCACCAGTATCGTAAACCACGCCTTTGCCTGCAAAGAATAAAGTTTTTGCAATAGGTCCTTCGCCAACATATTCAAGCTTTACCACTCGGGGATGATGACGTACAACATCAAAAGAGCTTCTACCTACTGCGCTGAGTAATGGGTATTGCATTTTCAACTGTTCGACTTGATCAACCACAGATACCGCCAAACCACTATCAGCAAAAGCATCAACACAGTATTGTGCAAACCCAATGGCAGACATACGCTCAGGCTCAGTACCACAAAGATCACGAGCAAGAACTCGCCCTGATTCTGCAGCATTGAGTAATAAGCTGTGAGCAGCAGAATTTAATAAACCTATCGCAGTTAACCTTGGCATTAATGACTTTGCTTCACGTGTTTCGAGCGGTTGCCAAAGCTCCTGTCCACACGCCAATGCAGCAACTGGCATAGCATTGGCAAAGCGCTTGTCATTAACTGGCGGTACAACTAATAATGGTTTTTTGGCTCCAGCGGCTTTAGCAATGGCAATACCTTCACGAGCAGCTTTAGCAAAAATTCTGACGTCACTATAGTCATTTTCGCTATCTGTCACAGGTGAGATAATTAAACGTCCCCCAGCTAAACCTGGAGCAAAAAGTAATGTGACGCTTTTACCTACACGCAGATCAATTTGACAAGCATGATCTGCAAGCAAGCTCACTTCATCTTGCTTAATGTTGGCTAAACTCGTGGTGACCACCACAACAGCATCCCAACCTTCACCTTCAAAAATGGCATCGTCATGAGTGACATCAATAATGGGCACTTGAAATGCATTGACGACTTTGTTTTCTTGGTTCATACACAATCCTTAATCAATGGGGTTGTAGGTAAATTGATTGGTTCATAATTATTTACAGATTTGTGGCCTAAACCTTGGCAAATTGGTGCAGCAATATCAAGTAACAGCGCAGAATATGTTAAAATACCACTAGTTTTATTTTGTGTCGTATATCGACTTGGTTTCATTTTAGAGGGCGTTTCGTGACTGCATTAACTCAATTATATCCTCAGCCTCTATGGCAATGGTTTGAACAAATTTGCGCTATTCCACATCCATCAAAACATGAACATGCGTTATCGAAACACATTCAACAATGGGCAAAAGCACAAGGCCTTGCGGTTGTTGAAGACAAGGTCGGTAATTTAATCATCCGTAAGTCTGCCACACCAGGAATGGAAAACTGTAAAACAGTCGTGCTACAAGCACACATTGATATGGTGCCGCAGAAAAATGCCGATAAAGTTCATAATTTTGAAACAGATCCTATTGAAGCCTATGTTGACGGTGAGTGGGTTAAAGCCAAAGGCACAACCTTAGGTGCAGATAATGGTATCGGCATGTCTTCAGCATTAGCAGTATTGGGCAGCAAAGACATTAAGCACGGGCCACTCGAAGTACTGCTCACTATTGATGAAGAGGCCGGTATGACAGGTGCTTTTGGATTAGAAGCAGGTTACCTTGATGCTGATATTTTAATTAATACCGATTCTGAGCAAGAAGGCGAAATCTACATGGGTTGTGCTGGCGGTGTAGATGCACAAATCAGTGTACCTATGTCTTGGCAAGCGCCAGAACAAAGTAATGCCAGTTTCTCATTGACCATGTCTGGCTTAAAAGGCGGTCATTCTGGGGTGAATATTCACCTTGGACGTGGCAATGCGAATAAGTTACTGGCTCGCTTTTTATTTAAATACAGTGATGAATTAGCCATCGAGCTAGTGAGCTTTAGCGGAGGCTCGCTGCGTAATGCGATTCCACGTGAAGCAAACATTCAATTTATGTTGCCCGCTGAAAACATTGAAGCACTTAAACAGGCTATCGAGTCATTCCAAGCATTAGTGCGTGTAGAGTTAGCTGTTGCCGACCCAGCTATGGTGCTCACGTTAGCCACAATTGATTCACCAACAAAAGTCATGGGTGAAGATGCGCAAAATACCTTAATTGACTTATTACATGCTAGCCCTAATGGGGTGATCCGCATGAGTGATGAAGTAGAAGGTGTCACTGAAACATCACTCAATATCGGTGTAATAAGTACAGAAGATGAAAGTGTTGAAGTGCTATGTCTTATTCGCTCATTAATTGACTCTGGTCGTGAAGAAGTCACAGGTATGCTGACTGCACTGGCTAACCTTTCTGGGGCAAGTATCGATTTAAGCGGTGCATATCCGGGCTGGAAACCAGACACCACTTCACCAGTAATGGCGATTGTACGTGAAACCTATAACGACATTTACAAAAAAGATCCCACTATCATGGTTATTCATGCAGGTCTTGAATGCGGCTTATTTAAAGAGCCATATCCACACATGGATATGGTATCGATTGGCCCAACAATTCGTTATCCACACAGTCCAGATGAAAAGGTCAACGTCACGACTGTAGGTCAATACTGGGAACTACTGCTTGCAGTATTAGAGCGTATCCCAGCTAAAGAAGTATAAAGTCAGATAAAAATGATTAGCTTATAAGCCATATAGAATAGGCGACTGTCATGTCGCCTTTTTACTTTTTATTGTTTGTGGTTAATTGCTGTTAACGCAGCTTAAAATTGTAAATCGAGTTGAGTAATCTGATCGCTACCATCATCAGTCGCATTGATAATCACATCAGCTAAGCCTACACTCACGCCAACCAAACGGATACCTCTCCCTTGGCTGCGCTGTAAAGCTTGTAATAACAACTCATGAAACAATTTAATTGAAATCTCATCACTGCGGTGTTCGATGGTCGTTTGTTTAAAATCATTAAATTTAAGCTTTACCACTTGCTTGTGGATCTGTCTGTCTTTAGCGCTCCGATGAACTCGAGCACTGAGCTCTTGAATAAGCTGCGGTAATACTTGCAGACATTGCTCTAACGTAAAAATATCTTTGGCTAACGTGGTTTCTACTCCAACAGACTTACGTACACGGTGCGGACTAATTTGCCTGGTATCGATACCTTGAGAACGCTCTATTAGCACATTGCCAAATTTGCCGAAAGTATCGATTAATTGAGGTTTGGGATATTGCTGCACATCATAACAAGTGGTTAAGCCTATATCAGCTAACTTTTTGGAGGTGACTTTACCTACACCAGGAATTTTACTTAGGGGTAAGTCCTTTACAAAATCAGCAACTTGATTGGGGGTAATAACATATTGCCCATTTGGCTTATTCAAATCAGAGGCGATTTTGGCTAAAAACTTAATGGGAGCAATTCCGGCTGAAGCCGTTAAACCAGTAACATCGAAAATCTCATCACGTATCGCCTTGGCAATTAACGTTGCACTCCCTTGATGAGCATCGCAATCAGTCACATCGAGATAGGCTTCATCTAATGATAAAGGTTCAACTAAATCAGTATAACGATGAAAAATTTCCCGTATTTGCAAAGACACCGATTTATACACGTCCATGCGCCCAGGCACTAAAATTAACTGCGGACACAATTGCAATGCATGATAACTAGACATAGCGCTACGCACCCCAAATTTGCGGGCCTCATAGCTGCAGGTACTTATCACACCTCGGCGGTCACTTCTGCCGCCAACAGCAATGGGTTTTCCTCTCAACTCCGGAAAATCACGCATTTCAACCGCAGCAAAATAACAATCCATATCGATGTGAATGATTTTACGCATTCTATTCTGTGACCACTGCCATTAACTAAATTAACAACAATAGTACTGTATACAAAAACAGTATTCAATCATTCTCTGATAGGAACAAAAAAGCCCAAACTTAGTTGGGCTTTATCAAAAAAACAGAAACGATTATATATTACATTTTAGTCTGCAAATAGTTTTGTAAACCAACACGTTCAATTAGACCTAATTGTTTTTCCAACCAATACATATGATCTGACTCAGTGTCATCTAATAACACCTCTAAAATTTCACGAGTTTGATAATCAGCTTTCTGTTCGCATAGCGCGATAACTTTGCGTAAATGATCAGCTACATGGTATTCGTATGCGAGGTCATTTTGAAGCATTTCTTGTACATCTTTACCAATATTCAACGCTTCACGGCTACCAACATCAGGAGTGCCTTCTAAAAACAAAATACGTTGAACTAATTTAGCAGCATGCAGCTTCTCATCGTCCGACTCATGTAAAATACGGGTATACAGTTCATTGAATCCCCAGTCTTCATACATATGAGCATGGACAAAATATTGATCCATGGCAGACAATTCGCCAGTTAATAAACTATTTAAAGCATCGATGACTTCTGGATGACCTTTCATGATAATTTCCTATTAGTCGTTAATTTGTGATTGAAGATAATTCTGAATACCAGTCTGTGTAATGAGCTCTTGTTGCGACTCAATCCAATCTAAATGTTCTTCTTCATCTTCGAGTAAATCTTCAAATAAATCGCGGCTAACGTAATCTTGCTCGGTTTCGCAAACATTAATCGCTTCACGCAACATAGCGATTTGAGCCGTTATAGCGGCCATGTCACAACTAAGCATTTCTTCCGCATGTTCGCCAATACGTAATTTGTCTAGTTGCTGCAGGTTAGGTAGACCTTCAAGAAACAATACTCGTTCAATCAACTTGTCAGCATGCTTCATATCTTCAATCGATTTTTTGTACTCTTTTTCATTAAGCTTGACCAAACCCCAATGTTTAAACATGCGGGCATGTAAAAAATATTGGTTAATGGCAGTCAGCTCACAGGTAAGCACACGATTAAGCTGGCTAATGACTTTAGGATGACCTTTCATAGTTATGTCCCTTGGTAATAATTTGATCTCGATCAATTTCATATAGGATAGAACACTGTAGGAGGAAAGGCAAATTTTCCTTTAATTTCACATACTTACAATTGCTAATCATTATCATTACAACTTAGCTTTGTAATTGTGAATAAAAAAACACCATAAAAAAAGCCTTCAAAATGAAGGCTCTTTACATTGAAATCGATTAAAGTCACTCGTTTTAAAACAAGTTCAACTTAAATAATGCGATTTTGGTCAAGCATTTCTTTACGGGCTTGGTCTTTTTCCATACGACGTTTTCGCGCATCGCATGGATCATCACAGTCGCAGGCCTTCTCGATACCTAATACGCCTAAACCACCACAACTACCTTCTACCGCTTTCTTTTTAACGATATAACCAACAGACATCAATAAAAAAAATAATAACAAACCAACAAACGTAGCAATATATGTGCCCATTTCCACTCCAGTTAACTCATTCAGCTTAGATCTAAATGGCTTAAAATCAGAAAATAAAACTATTTTACATACAATTTAAACGCATCGCTGTAATAGACTTTGTAACCCAGCTCCTGCTTCTCTATCAGCATTATTGCTAAGTTTTTCTCTTTAGCAAGTGCCAACGAGGCTTGAGTGCCTAATACCATCATGGCGGTTGCATATCCATCTGCTGTCATACAACTAGAGTGTAACACGGTTGCTGAAGCAAGTTTATGCTTAATAGGATGTCCACTTCGAGGATCAATTAAATGTGAAAAACGTTCACCATCTTCTTGGTAAAAGTTACGATAATCCCCCGACGTGGCTAATGACATTGTTCCCGGTTCTATCACTTGTTGAACTGCCTGTCCTTCGCTAGTCGGTTGTTCAACCGCCACACGCCAAGGCTCTCCATCAACTTTAGTCCCTTTTACATTTAACTCACCACCAATTTCAACTAAATAACCACTTGCGTGATATTTATCTAAAATCGCTGCAATTTTATCGACACCAAAACCTTTCGCAATTGATGATAAATCGACGTATAAATCAGCATTATGCTTAGTTAATGTGTGTCCACTAATCGACAAGTCAAAAATGCCCATTTTCGCTTTAGCGGCATCAATGTCGGCTTGTGTCGGCACTGATGTTGGCCTCTTATCAGGACCAAATCCCCACAAATTAACTAATGGGCCCAAAGTAATATCTAACGCACCATCGGTTTCCTGATAAAGGCGCATACCTTCTCTGATGACTTTAATCGTATCAGCCGATACTTTGACACTTTGCTGTACCTGCAATTGATTAAACTTTGACAATTCTGAATCGGAACGGTAGGTCGACATTTGGTCATTAACCATTTCCAGTGCCATATCAATTTCTGCTTGCAATAATTGAGGCTCTGGCATGCTTTCATTCGTCACCACTTTTATGTGGTAAGTTGTCCCCATGGTACTGCCTGATAATGAAACAATAGGCTCTGGAGAGCTACAAGCACTCAATAATATGATTAATACCGAGAATAATAACTTGGTGAAATTCACTGTCATTTCAAATTTACACTTGTTTTTAATGAATAAAAAAATTGCAGCCTACAGACCTGTGTTTGACCACCTTGTCTGCACTGCTGCAATTTTCATGACTTACATGTCAATATTTTAGGCTAACGATTTAACCACCGAAATCATCTAGTAAGATATTTTCGTCTTCAACACCTAAATCTTTCAGCATACCAATTACGGCTGCGTTCATCATTGGAGGTCCACACATGTAGAACTCACAATCTTCTGGTGCATCATGGTCACGCAAATAGTTTTCATACAAGACGTTATGAATGAAACCTGTGTAACCAGTCCAGTTGTCTTCAGCTTGCGGATCAGACAATGCAACATGCCACTTAAAGTTCTCGTTTTCAGCTGCTAATCCGTCAAAATCCTCAACATAGAACATTTCACGCTTAGAACGAGCACCGTACCAGAAACTCATTTTACGCTTTGATTTAAGACGTTTTAATTGGTCAAAAATGTGTGACCGCATTGGAGCCATACCAGCACCGCCACCAATAAAGACCATTTCAGCATCAGTATCTTTAGCGAAAAATTCACCAAATGGACCCGAAATAGTGACTTTATCGCCCGCTTTTAAGCTCCAAATGTACGAAGACATTTTACCACATGGTAAGGTTAAATTACGTGGTGGTGGCGTAGCGATACGCACGTTCAACATAATAATACCAAACTCTTCAGGGTAATTAGCCATTGAGTAAGCACGAATAGTTTCTTCGTCTACTTTTGACTCTAGCTTAAAGAACCCAAAGTGCTCCCAGTCGCCACGATACTTTTCAGGCACGTCAAACTCAGCATATTTAACATGATGAGCTGGAGCTTCTATCTGAATATAACCGCCGGCACGGAAAGGCACAGACTCACCATCTGGAATTTGCAGCTTAAGCTCTTTAATGAACGTGGCTTTGTTATCATTAGAGATAACTTCACACTCCCATTTCTTGATGCCAAAAATTTCTTCATCAAGCTCAATTTCCATATCCGTTTTCACGTTTACCTGACAAGATAAACGACAGCCCTGACGCGCTTCGCCTTTGCTTATATGATCAAGTTCAGTAGGCAAAATATCCCCACCACCAGACTTAATCTGTACACGACATTGACCACATGATCCACCGCCGCCACACGCACTTGACACGAATATACCGTTGTCGGCTAATACGCCAAGTAGCTTACCACCAGCACCGGTTTTAATTGCTTTATCTGCATCGCCGTTAATACCAATAGTAATATCACCACTGGCCACTAGTTTTGATTTAGCAAATAAAATTACTAACACCAAAAGCAAGACAATCGCAGTAAACATACTCACACCTAGATAAACATCTAGTGGAGTAGATTCAAGAATACCCATTCACTTATCCTTAAAGGTTCAAATTAATACGTCTTCTCAATATTTCTTAAAGAGAAACACCAGAGAATGACATAAAACCTAGAGCCATAAGACCAGCAGTAACAAAGGTAATACCTAAGCCACGCAAGCCGTTTGGCACGTCAGAATATTTCATTTTTTCACGAATACCGGCTAACAATACAATTGCTAATGCCCAACCAATACCAGAGCCGATACCAAATACCACACTCTCGCCTAAGTTGTAATCACGCTCAACCATGAAAGATACTGCACCAAAAATTGCACAGTTAACGGTAATCAAAGGTAAGAAAATACCTAACGCGTTGTACAAAGGAGGGAAATATTTATCTAACGCCATTTCCAATATTTGTACAAGTGCTGCAATCACACCGATAAAGGTGATGAACTTCAAAAAGCTCAAATCAGCTTCTGGCGCACCAGCCCAAGCTAAAGCACCAGGAGCCAGTAAACCTTGATAAATAATTTGGTTAGCAGGAACCGAAATAGCCAGTACCACAATAACGGCAACACCTAGGCCCATCGCAGTGGTGACTTTCTTAGACACCGCCAGGAAAGTACACATACCTAAGAAGAATGCTAACGCCATATTTTCAATGAAAACTGAACGAATTAATAAACTAATATAATGTTCCATTGCGTTTACCCTTTTGCTTCAACTTGCTCTGGCTTATAAGTACGGATCAACCAAATCAAACCACCAATCAAGAAGAATGCACTTGGAGGTAGTAGTAATAAACCGTTAGGCTGATACCAACCACCGTCAGAGATTTTGCTGAGGATTTCTACGCCGAATAATGAACCATTACCAAACAATTCACGCACGAAACCAACAGACAACAGAATAGCACCGTAACCTAAACCGTTACCGATACCATCCATAAAGCTCATCATAGGTGGTGTTTTCATTGCGTAAGCTTCAGCACGTCCCATTACGATACAGTTAGTAATAATCAAACCTACGAATACCGATAACTGCTTAGAAATGGCATAAGCATAAGCTTGTAATACTTGGTCAACCACAATCACTAATGAAGCAATAATGGTCATCTGTACAATAATACGCACACTGCTTGGAATGTGATTACGAATAAGCGAGATAAACAGGTTAGAAAACGCTGTTACCGCGGTTAACGCAATCGTCATCACGAGTGCGGTTTCCAATTTACTGGTAACAGCAAGCGCACTACACACACCCAAAATTTGCAATGCAATTGGGTTGTTATTGATAATCGGTCCGGTCAGAACCTGTTTAAGTTCTTTAGCGTCAGCCATTAGCTTAGCCCTCCGTTGCGTGCTTTAGCGATAAAGCTTGCAAAACCTTCTTTACCCAACCAAAACTGCAATGAATGTTGTACGCCGTTACTGGTCAATGTCGCACCGGAAAGTGCATCAACACCATGAACAGAGCTCGCCACTGCAGGGTTTTTAGTTACGCTGATGGCCAAGTTGCCTTGTTCATCAAATAACTGTTTGCCTTTCCACAATGCTTTCCATTTTGGATTTTCAACTTCACCACCTAAACCGGGTGTTTCAGCTTGGTCGTAATAAACTAAGCCCTGCACAGTGTTTAAGTCAGCTTCTAATGCCAAAAATGCATACATAGTCGACCATAAGCCGTAACCATGAACAGGCAAAATGACGCTAGTCAATTTACCCGCATCATCACGAACAAGATAAACAACAGCTTTATTAGCAACACGTTTGATTGAGGCAATGTCATTGTCAGGAATCGACGACATATCTGTATTACGAGACGCTTTGCGTTGATCATAAGTGTTAGCATCGCCTTCAACAAATTCACCCGTTTTTAAGTCAACTAAACGAGCTTCAACATATTGATTGTACTTGCTAAGGATATCTTGTTTGGTAACTTTACTTTCTTTGGTGTTAATCAAGCTCGCAGCTTCAAGAATATACTTCTGCTTATCTAATAACTTGTTTTCTTGCTGTGTAGGCTTTAATAGCACTGCAGCAGTCGACACCAAAATAGAGCAGATAAGACATAAGCCGACAACAACAAATAGCGTTCTACCGAACGAATCTTTATTACTAGCCACGAGAAATCCTCCGCTTAATATTTGCCTGTACAACAAAGTGGTCAAATAATGGAGCAAATAAGTTAGCAAATAAGATAGCTAACATCATACCTTCTGGGAATGCAGGGTTAACCACGCGGATAAACACTACCATTGCGCCAATAAGGAAACCGTATGCCCATTTAGCGGTATTGGTAAATGATGCAGAGACAGGGTCTGTCGCCATAAACATCATACCAAACGCAAAACCACCTAATACTAAGTGCCAGTGCCAAGGCATAGCAAACATCGGGTTAGTATCACTACCAATAACATTAAGTAATGTCGCAATCGCCACCATACCTAACATCACACCACCCACAATACGCCATGACGCGATACGGGTGTAAATGATAACTAAACCACCCAGCAAAATAGCAAAAGTGGATACTTCACCCACAGAGCCTGGAATAAAGCCCATGAAAGCGTCAATCCAATTAGCATTTGACGCGTAATCGAAAGTGCCTTGCGCAGCCTGACTCAATGCAGTTGCACCAGAGAAGCCATCAGCTACAACCCACGAGTTGTCTCCAGACATGCTTAATGGGTATGCAAAGAATAAGAAAGCACGCCCAGCGAGTGCCGGATTGAGGAAATTACGCCCTGTTCCGCCGAAAATCTCTTTTGCGACGACGACACCGAAAGTAATACCTAACGCCACCATCCATAATGGGATAGTTGCTGGCAGAGTTAATGCAAATAGCACCGAAGTAACGAAGAAACCTTCATTAACTTCATGTCCACGTATTGAGGCAAAGAGTACTTCCCAAAAACCACCGACAATAAATGTCACGGCATATATTGGTAGGAAGAAACACGCGCCATAGAACATCAAAGATGTTACGCCTGAATCAGCAGAGAGCTGAGCGCCCAACAACTCAAATAGGCCTACCTGCCAAACATCAGGGGTACCGAAACCAGCAGCCATAGCAACTTGAGCTTGTAAACCTACGTTATACATACCAAAAAACATTGCAGGGAATGTACACGCCCAAACCGTAATCATCATACGTTTGAGGTCAAGGTTATCGCGAACATGGGTTGCCCCGTGGTTCACTTTTCCTGGTGTATAAAATACTGTGGCGGCCGCTTCATAAAGGGCATACCACTTTTCGTACTTACCGCCTTTTTCAAATTGCGGTTCAATACGCTCGATAAAATCTTTCAAGCTCATTAGCCTTCCCTCTCGATCGTATCTAAACAGTCGCGTAAATATGAAGCGTAGTCATACTTACCTGGACATACGAACGTACACAATGCCAAATCTTCTTCGTCTAACTCTAACGCGCCCAAACGAGCTGCACCATCAAAGTCCCCAGAGACAAGATCTCGAAGTAGCATAGTAGGTAAAATGTCTAAAGGCATTACGCGTTCATAGTTACCAATAGGCACCATTGCACGATCTGAACCACCTGTACTGGTGGTCATATTAAACAGACGCGATGGATGTAAGTGACCTAAGAATGCACGAGTAATAGAGAACTTATCTGCACCAGGCATAGCCCAACCAAACAATTCTTTCTCAGTACCTTCTTCAAGTACACTCACTTGCTGATGATAACGCCCCAAATAAGCATGAGGCCCAATGGCTGTACGACCACTTAATACTGATCCCGAAACCACACGAACACCTTCACCAACCGTTTCATCAGTAGTCAGTTCAGCTATGCTGGCACCTAAAACAGTACGAACAAGACGAGGCGTTTTCGCTTTAGGACCGCCAATAGCAACCACACGTTCAGTGTTTAACACACCTTGAGTGAACAGTTGGCCAACCGCAATCACATCTTGATAGCCAATATGCCAAACAGTACGAGTAGCAGAAGCTGGAAGAATATGATGAATATGCGTACCCACAAGACCTGCTGGGTGTTTACCCGCAAACTCTTGGACTTGTGCATTGGCAATTGGAATGTCGGCACCCTGCGCTTTACATAGGTAAACATTACCTTCAGTTAATCGAGCTAAGATCTTAAGACCATTAGCAAAATCTTCTTTATGTTCGGCTATAACTACCGCAGGATCGGCAGCAAGGGGTTGAGTATCAATTGCAGTGACAAAAATACCTGCGGCAGTAGCATCTACGGCTGGCACTTTACTGAAAGGGCGTGTACGCAAAGCTGTCCATAAACCTGATTCAATCAGATTATCACGAACAACTTGTGCATCTAAAGTGTCTAATTTATCAGCATCATATTTTGTAAAAGCAACGCTATCGTCACCTTCCACTGCAATAACAACTGACTGAAGTACACGTCTTGCACCTCGGTTGATTTCTAAAATAGTACCACTGGCTAAAGCCGTATATTTAACACCTAAGTTCTTTTTATCTTCAAAAAGAACTTGGCCTTTTTGTACTTTATCGCCCACTTTAATCTTCATCGTTGGACGTAAGCCAATATACTCTTCACCCAAAGTAGCTACGTGTCTAATGGCTGAGCCATTATGGATAACTTGCTCTGGTCCGCCTGCTATAGGCAGTTCCAATCCTTTCTTAATTGTAATCATATCCACAAGCACTACGTTTGAAGGAAAGACAATGCGCCACGTTCCGCTACAAAAACAAAGTGTTAACAAACACTTGCCATTTGAGCTAGCGCAGATTTAACTCGAAAATGCGATCATAATCACGCTGGTCGCGCGCATTTTACCGCAAATATGAGACTATCGCCACGAAAATTATAGGTGTTTTCAAACCAATACCTAACTCAATAGGTTGTGTTTAGCTCAATCTAAACGGATCAGAACCTAACTTATAATATTGCTAGCTAAATTCTGAATCACAAAACTATAGCATTAATTTTTAAAGAAATAATATTAGATGTTCATCCATAAGCATGTGAACATCATAAAAAAACACCACTGAACAGGTTAACAAGATGTTATTGCAACCTGACACAAGGTGATCACCTGTTCCCGGCCTTTCTTTAATTAGAAATGCCCTTGATAACCAAAATAAGTCGTCATTTCTGACTGACCTTGAACCCCCATAGCAGTGCGATTAGCGACTAACTCTTCATCTAATACATTTTCTATTCGTACATACAGTTCATGGCGCTCAGTCAAACGATAAGCCGCCGCCAAATCAACCTTCCATTGACTATCAATAGTAAGATCGTTTGTGAGTGTTCCTTGATAACCGAGTTCTGATTGATACAAAGCATTCACCATAATAGACAGCTGCTCATAAACAACACCTGCATTCAATGTTAGCTGTTGTTCTGGTACCCATGGTAATTGTTGATTAGCAGCAAAACAACCCATCAAATCATTGCAACCAGCGTTATCAACTTCGGCTTGAGCATATTGATATTTTGCGTTAAATGGCATAGAAAAGTGCTCAAAAATAAATCTATACGCTAAGCTAAAGTCCGCCCCCACAACAGAGACATCACTCATGTTCTCTTGCAGTGAGAACTGCTCATCATCACATATCATTCCTTGCATACAGCTAATATGTTGATTCTCGTAATCATACAAATAACCATTAATCGCAACTGACAAAGCATCTTGTTGGTAACCCAATGCAAATTGATATTGAAGTGCCTTTTGCGCAATTTGTTCAATATTACCGGCAGAAGCAGCAGTCCAAGCTTGTTTAGTTTGTAATGCCGCAGACCATGGTCCAGCCTGATAAGCTACTGCTAAAGAGGGTAACCATCCATCATCAGAAAAATCAACAGCGTTAATACTATCCGTTGCCACATCAAATTCACGCGAAACACTAACATGCTCATAACCTAAGCCAAGATTAATAGACCAGTGACCATAATGTAACTTACTGTCAACGGCAGATGAAAAAACCGAAGCATCATCAATATAGGAAAGTGTATATTCATCATCCGTGATTGGCTTCAATAATAAATCGTCTCCCCACAGCCACTCTCGTTGTCCTAAGCGCATTTCAGCTTTATCTGTATGATAACGAGCACTATAGGTCACCTGATGTTGACCATACATACTGACACCTTTTGTTTGTACTCCAAATCCAGAAAAGTCGTTATTTTGTGTTAGCGAACCTAAGTTCATTCCATCGACATTAGGATCTGTTTCAAACAAAGCAATATTAGCCAATAACGCACCATCAATTTTTTCACCATCAACAAAATGCATGTCCTGCGTTTGCTGTGAATAGGTTTGGTAATAAAAGTCGGTCACCATGGTCGACGTAGATGACAACACAACATTATGCGCTAATACGTAACGTTGGCGTTCAGTTTCGACATTATTCATACTGGTGGCTGAATATAATTGAGTTGGTTTTAATCCAAAATCAACACTTGTTAACCCCAACGTTCCGCGATCAACATCTTGAGCTGAATACTGATAACTAAACTCTGTAGTTTGCCTATTACGAGCACCCGGTAAACTGTCGGCAGCAATCTTAAACAGAAAATCTTTTTGTGTTGCATCGGCATTTCTTGCTACGCCTTTACCCACATCGTCAGAGGCTGATTGATAATCAATCGCCATTAACATACCATTGTTCTTAGTCGTACCACTGACAATAACACCACCATTTATGGTGTTGCCATCGCTGCCTTCAACATGAATGTCTGTAGCATATTTTTTAGCGTTAATTTTAACCGATTGATAATCCAGCTTACCAAAGGCAGCCTGTGAGCTTTCTGTCACACTCGTCATACCGGAAAACACCACATGCTGTTGAAGCTGCAAATTAGGTTGAAGGGTGAGATGTTGCCCCGAATATGGCGCTGGAGAAAAGAAAATACCATCTTGTAAAATAGCAATGCCGTCTGTGGCACCGGCATGAGTCACTGTGACATCTTGATGTGATGTGGTGGGTAATACGGTTATGCCCGTCAGCCCTAGCGCAACCTCACTCTGACGATAATGAAAACGGCCTGTCTTTAACGACTGTAAGTCGAGTTGGTTATTAAGGTTGTCAATAGATTCTGTTACCGTTTCGGCAACGGCATTTGTTAAATGAAAAACATAAAGCACTGCAGCCGCTATCACTGACAGCCTTAATGAGCAGTTAGACATATTCATCTCCATTGATGTGTCTGTTTACACTCCCAATCACCCCAAATGACAAATGAGGTAACAGAATGCGACCATTACAGTAGCGGTTTCAACTACATAAAAAAAGCGGGGCGCAAAGGGGTAAGTGTTTTCACAAAAAAAGCGGCTAAGGCCGCTTTTTTTATTATGTGTTGGTCAATTGTATTAAAGGTTTCCTAAAATATCGTCACTTAATTTTAAGTCATCATTTTGATTAACACTCACACCTGCTGCAATAATCATCCGCGCAATATCTTGCGCTTCAGCTAATGAATGCATTTCGTAAGTCCCACATTGGTACTCATTTAACTCAGGAATATCGTTTTGATCAAGTACATTTGTGACATCAACCATTGCGGCTAACCACGCATCGGCAACCTGAGCTTCAGTCGGCTGACCAATTAAACTCATATAAAAACCGGTACGACACCCCATAGGAGAAATATCGATGATTTCTACACCATCACCATTTAAGTGCTCGCGCATAAAGCCTGCAAATAAATGTTCGAGAGTATGAATACCACGCTCACTGAGGATATCTTTGTTTGGTGCACAAAAACGTAAATCAAAGACGGTAATAGCGTCGCCACTAGGAGTACTCATGTGCTTAGCAACGCGAACCGCTGGGGCATTCATACGAGTATGATCTACAGTAAAACTGTCTAATAAAGGCATTGCTCTCTCCCAAGATAAGTAAAATAATTCGACATGATATCATCTAATATTGAAATAATATCACTATTAAAACATTGTCACAGCTACCATTTATTCTTGTTGTAACTCATCTAATTCAAACTGGCTTAATGCATCTTCAGTGTAGCTAAAATAACGTTTCACCTTTTCCTCGTTTGCCATGTAAGATTTCAGGACCTTATTAAAGAGTGGGTCTTTGGCGGCTTCATGGTTAAGAACATCATCTCTTGCATGTTTTAATGCACGGATCACGCTATGAGGAAATGGCTTGACTTGCACATTGTGTTCATTAAGCAAGATATCCATCGCGGCTATATGACCTTGAGTATAGTCATCTAACATATCTTGATTTATGGCTTTGGCCGCGACCTTAACAATCATTTTCAAATCATCAGGTAACATCGCAAAAGCGTGTTGATTAATGAGGAACTCCATTGTGGAACCTGGTTCATGCCAACCAGGATAATAATAATATTTGGCCACTTGATTCAACCCTAGTGGTAAATCATTAAAAGGTCCAACCCATTCAGCAGCATCAATAGCGCCTGTTTGTAAAGCACCATATAACTCCCGGCCTGCAAGCGCATCAACAGGAACACTCCCCAATGTCTTAAGGACTTCGCCACCCAAACCGGGTAAACGAATTTTAAGGCCTTTAAAATCCGCTGGCGAGTTAATCAGTTTGTTAAACCACCCCCCCATTTGCATGCCGGTATTTCCCCCAGCAAGTGGTAATACACCAAAAGGTTGATATACCTCCTCCCACAGCGCCATTCCACCACCATAATGAAGCCAAGCATTCATCTGTTGGGCATTTAAACCAAAAGGAATAGATGAAAAAAACTGTGCAGCTGGCGCCTTTCCTTTCCAATAGTATGACGCACTATGAGCCATTTCAATCGTGCCATTGCTGACACCATCAAACACAGACATAGCGGGCATTAACTCACCTGCACCATAAACGCTAATCACTAAACGTCCATTCGACATTTGCTTAACGAGTTGAGCAAATCGTTCAGGAGCCATGCCTAAGCCAGGCAAATTTTTTGGCCATGACGTAGCTAAGCGCCATTTAATGACTTTTTGAGGTTCTGGAGTAAGTTGAGAAAGGGAATTTGTCTTAGAAGAAGAGTCTTGTTGACAGCCAAATAATAAGATTAAACCGACAAAGTAGCAGGTTTGTATCACTTTGCGCATGTAAATGTCCCTTACCAATCAGACTCATCGAGTTCACGACTGTAACATAAACATAACCAGTGACAAACACCACTTCAATACAGAATAAAAAACCTCACATATTCAGCGAGGTTTTGGTATAAAACGAGCAATAACGAATCAACTATCAGCCTTTGCAATTAGGCGTTCTTGGCACTTCATCTAATGCTTTCCACTCTGGTTGGCTATAAGCATTAATAGACAGAGCATGCACGCCATTAGTTAATTCATCAGCTAACACTTGGTTCACAGCCCGATGACGAGCCAACAACCGCTGCTCGCTAAATTGTTCACTCACCACAACCACTTTAAAATGAGTCTCAGAATTAGGGGGCACATGATGACGATTACTTTCGTTAATCACCTCAAGGTGTAACGGCGAGAAAGCTTGATTCAATTTATCAGTAATGATTTGTTGAACAGACATAGTAATACTCTTGTTTATACACATCTAAGAAATCGCAGAGTACTGGTTTGCCCGTTAAAGGTCAAACAAGCTGAGTAAAAGTCGATACTGGTGCACAGAACATGCAAAAGAAAAATTCGCAATAATCACCTTACGCACTAGGGCCTGTTGATCTTTTCTGGTTAAGTTTTGTTCGAGATAAAAACGTTTTAATCGAGGCGAGAGGATTGCAGCCTAGCAATCTAAGCTACTTTTACTTAACGAAGAGGACTCAACAAAGAGTAAAACGTTTTTAGCCGAACCCTTCGGGCAGAGTTTGTTGGTCATTTTTACTGCATTATCGACTTTTTATGTAGAATAATACCAACCCTATTAAATATGTGATCTTTCAGCGGGAGTTCAAAGTGCTGTAGGAAAGGCAAATGATTGAAGCGAATAGTGATCCTCGGTAACAAGCTCCTGCGTTACTCTACCTCCAGTATCTGACCGTCATGGATGGTGGGAATGTGTTATTTTTTATGGAAAAAATAGACCATGCCGTCGTATTTTGAAAGCATCTAACGAAGCATAAAGGACTTTGAAACCCGCCAGAATGGAGTCTCTCAGGTATTCCACTTCTGTGTTACATCGATTTAAAAGGCAACAACCATTTCTACATCAATGTGCCTTGAATTGAAAAAACTGAGAGACTCTGAACTGACCAGATATTTAATGAGATTGGTATTACCATCGTCTGTGGCTAATTCAAAATTAGCGGCGACAACTTCATCTACTTGTGCCGCTGCGTCCGTTCCGTGTAACGGCATAAAAAACAATAAGAGCAATATGCCCATTCTAAAACCAACTAATTTCATCACTTTCCCCATTTTGATGCTTATTTTCTTTGATAGATAACTTATAGACCGGATAAAACCGATTCTGTATTCGTTAATAGCGTAAAAAATGGTTCATCAATACTGAACTTTCTAAAGATAATTACGTTATGAATAAAAGTGGTTAACTGCACCTGTATGTCAAAGTAAATAAATCGGTACATCTACGTCAACAAGATAAGTTTACGCTTACGTAAAAATAATACTGAGTTTTTACTCGAAATTGGGTATGGTTAGATAAACCAACTATCTGATTGGACCAGTAGCCAATAACAACGTCTGACTGAGACCAAACTAAAATACACATAACCAAGGAATGATCTTATGCCTATTTACCAAGCTCCTCTTCGCGATTACCAATTCATTCTCTCTGAACTGCTTAATGTCTATCAACAAACTGATTTACGCGGTTTTGATGAATTAGATGCAGATCTCACAGATGCAATTTTACAAGGTGTTGCTGATTTTACCACCGACATTATGTTGCCACTCAACGCCAGCGGTGACTTAGAAGGTTGTAAATTGGTTGACGGTATGGTCATCACCCCAAAAGGCTTTAAGCAAGCATACAAACAATATGTAGAAGACGGCTGGGCCACATTAACTTGTGATCCTGAGTTTGGCGGCCAAGGCCTGCCCGAAGTCATCGGTACATTTGCTACCGAAATGAAAACAGCCACGAATATGGCGTTTGCAATGTATCCAGGGTTAACCCATGGAGCCTATTCTGCAATTCATGTTCACGGTAGTGATGCGCTAAAACAAAAATATTTAGCCAAATTGGTCAGTGGCGAGTGGACAGGCACCATGAACTTAACCGAATCTCATGCAGGTACCGATTTAGCCTTACTTCGCACAAAAGCTATGCCTGCAGGGGATGGCCTTTTTGCAGTTAGTGGCGAGAAGATATTCATCTCGTCAGGCGATCACGATCTCGCCGACAATATCATTCATTTAGTATTAGCGCGTCTACCAGATGCGCCAGAAGGTGTTAAAGGTATTTCATTATTTGCCGTGCCTAAATTTCTAGTCAATGCAGATGGTAGCTTAGGAGAAGCCAATAAACTTGGCGCGACAGGTTTAGAGCATAAAATGGGGATCCACGGAAACTCGACTTGTGTGATGCATTTTGATGGTGCTATTGGTGAACTTGTGGGTGCACCGCATCAAGGTTTAAAAGCCATGTTCACCATGATGAACCAAGCACGCTTAGGTGTGGGTATTCAAGGCTTAGGCGTGTCAGACATTGCTTATCAAAATGCCCTCGTTTATGCCAAGGAGCGTATTCAAGGACGTGCATTAAGCGGCGTAAAACAACCTGAGCAAGCGGCTGATTCATTATTAGTGCATGGTGATGTGCGTCGTATGCTGTTATCACAAAAATCCTTTAACGAAGGTACGCGTGCACTAATGGGCCAGCAAGCGTTATGGCTTGACCAAGCTGAACGTCATAGTGACCCAGCTCAAGCAAAGCAAGCCTCTGCACTAGCAGCGCTATTTACGCCAATCGTTAAAGGTTTTGTCACCGACCAAGGCTTTAAAGCCTGTGTTGATGCGCAGCAAGTGTATGGCGGCCATGGTTACATTAATGAATGGGGCATGGAGCAATTTGTGCGTGATATCCGTATCGCGATGATTTATGAAGGAACCAACGGTGTACAAGCTCTCGATCTAGTGGGCCGTAAACTGCTTAGCGACAAAGGGGCAGCATTAACACTTTGGTCTGGTATGGTGAAAGAATTAATTCAGCAACACGCGGTTAAGGATGCAATGAAACCTTACCTTGCAGGCTTAATGGACGCCGCAGGTGATCTTGAAAAAGCCACCGGATTTATTGTTCAATCGGCCAGTAAAAACCCAGATCTCATTGGTGCGGCCTCAATGGCCTATATGCAATTGTTTGGTATTACAGCCCTTGCGTGGATGTGGACTCGCATAGCAGCCACATCATTAGCCGCATTAGACAATGGCACCGAGGAAAGTGAATTTTACCAAGCAAAACTTAACACCGCAAAATTCTTTATGAGCTATTGGGGCAGTCAAACTCGCAGTCTACGCAAACAAATTGAATTGAGCAGTGCTGATATTGTTGAGTTTGCCGAAGCTGACTTTTAATCATTAATGATATAATCAAAAAGCCGCTTCAAATTGACTTGAAGCGGCTTTTTTAGTCATGTTAAATGTAGCTTAATCCCACAAAAACTCACGAAAATGCTTTCGACAAACCGACTCATAACTTTCATTGCCACCAATGGCAACCTGTTCACCTTCACGCATAGGATTCCCTTCACCATCAAGACGCACGACCATATTGGCTTTACGACCACAATGACATATGGTTTTTAGTTCGACGAGTTTATCAGCCCAAGCGAGTAGATAGTGACTGCCCGTAAACAACTCTCCCTGGAAATCACTACGCAAACCGTAACATAACACTGGAATATCTAGATTATCGACAACATAGGTTATTTGTCTGACTTGCTCTTTACTTAAAAACTGACACTCATCAATAAGTACACAATGAATTTTTTGCTCATTATTCGAATCAGCAATTAATTCTATTAAATTATCAGTACTACCGAATACCTGTGCATCCGTTTCAATACCAATACGTGATGCAACTTTGCCGACACCATAACGATTATCTATCGAAGCTGTCATCACTAAAGTATGCATACCGCGCTCACGATAATTATAAGAAGACTGCAGTAATGAAGTAGATTTACCGGCATTCATTGCCGAATAATAAAAGTACAGTTGCGCCAAAATAATACGTCCCAATGGTTAGTCAGATAATGTCGCTCATATTACCTTTATTAACATCGCAACAACAAACAAAAATGCCGTATTCGTTATGAATACGGCATTTTTTAACGATTAAATCCGTTTGTTGCTCTACACTACTCAATACGTTTATTGCACTGTGTGCATGAGCCAGTATTACTTTTTAACAAAAAAATGCAATACAACAAGACTTATAACAAACATAGCCGAACAGCAAAGTAACCCTGCGATTAATGAACCAGTAAAACCTAATACTGTGTAGCCAACTAAACTGATAAATGCGGTTATCAATGCATAAGGCAGTTGAGTGACGACATGGTCAATATGATGACAACTCGCCCCAGTTGACGACAAAATCGTGGTATCGGATATCGGCGAACAATGATCGCCAAATACTGCACCCGACAACACTGCAGCCAACATAGGTAACATCATGGTACTGTCACTGCCCATCGCCATGTCCGCCGCTATGGGTAACATTATCCCGAAGGTTCCCCAACTGGTTCCAGTGGCAAACGCCGTAACCCCTGCCAATAAAAACAGCACGGCAGGTAACATAGCAAATGGAATATTGTCGGTTGCTAAACTGGCCATATACTTGCCTGTTTCTAGCTCCCCTATCACACTCGAAATAGTCCAAGCAAAAAGTAAAATATAAATAGCCGGCAGCATAGAACGTGCACCTACCAGCATCCCCCTTAATAGCATGGGCCATTCAACTTTTTGTTGAATCCCTAAAATCACCGTAGCAATAAGGCCAATAATAGAGCCAAAAAATAGTGATGAACTCACATCGGTATTTTCAAAAGCGCCAAGCACACTAAACGATAATTCTTTTGCTGTTAATGCATCAGCACCGCTTGAAACCATAAAATACACCGTGGCAAACACGAGTATAGCAATAGGTAAAAACAACCCCATAACTTTACCGGTATCGGCTTCTGGTAAATCCGTTGCAGCACCAGGCGGTTGGCCTTTCTTCTCGTCAAATAAACTACCACGCAACGCATTTAATTCATGCTGACGCATTGGGCCAACATCTAAGCTAAACATGACCACACACAGCAATAATAAAAGCGAAAAAATGGCATAAAAATTCATTGGGATCATTTGCATAAACACACTCAAATGCCCCGAATCTGTAAAACCATGGGCAGTTAAAATGCCGCCAATTAATGCAATAATGTATGCTCCCCAGCTTGACACAGGGGAAATAACACACACAGGCGCTGCTGTGGAATCAAGAATATAAGCGAGTTTAGCGCGCGAAATATGATAACGATCGGTAATTGGACGAGAAATTGAACCGACAACTAAACTGTTAAAATAATCGTCAATAAACACGACACAGCCCAAAAACATGGTCATTAACTTGGCATCACGTTTATTACGGATACGTTGTTTGGCCCAATCAGCAAATGCGCGAGCTGAGCCACTCACAGTAATTAATGCCGTTATCATTCCTAGCACAATTAAAAAACCAAGAATATACACATTCCAACTGTTCAATCCACCGTCTTTCCAAACCAATTTCCCAGCAGTTTGTAAGATATATTCACCGGAACCAATGATTGTGAAATCAGTCAGCAGCAAAGCGCCTATGGCAATACCAACCCCTAAAGACAGCAAAACTTTGCGTGTAAAAATAGCCAGTGTAATTGCCACAAGTGGTGGCAAAACAGAAAGTGCCGAATCGGCATAACTTATTATCATAATTTAATTATTTCTTCGTTGGATACGAATAGAGAAAAACTAGAAATAAGACTCACCATACACAGAAAGTGTATGTATGAACTTACCTAGTAGCACTCCACAGTAATATCCATTTAATATGAATATCATTCTTTTTATCATGTCGATAGAAAGACTATGACAGTGCAGCCCCTTTCGAGAACTGCCCCAACAATGAGGCTGATAACCTCATCTGTTTCGGCATTGCATCCTTTAATATTGAATTATTGGCATCACCCAATTCAACACGACTTATATGCAACGCACCTCTACTTTTCGTGTTTGCACTCAACACTCATTACAAACAGCGCGAACATACAATCATAAAGTGCTTATTCTACGCCAGTAAAAAGCACTTAACCGCAGTGCAAATAACAAAACCGCTAACTAAAAACACATTTTTACAGCAATAGTTTAACGTTTTCAAATCAAATACACACTATGGGGCTGAGAACAAATACAACTACAAGATGCAATCAGCACTCACATTATGCAAAAAACCATCAAACACATGTTCCATCCAATAAAAAAGGTTTCTACAGTGTGAAGTAGAAACCTTTATAGATGAACAACCAAGCTACTTAACCACAGATCAAACAGCTTTATTATTCAGCTCAACTTAGAAGAATACGTTATTACACTAAGTTATTTAATGCTGGAACAGCTTCAAACAAATCAGCGACTAAACCATAATCTGCCACTTGGAAAATAGGCGCTTCAGGGTCTTTGTTAATCGCAACAATCACCTTAGAGTCTTTCATACCAGCAAGATGCTGAATGGCACCTGAAATACCTACAGCAATATACAAGTCTGGTGCAACAATTTTACCTGTCTGGCCCACTTGCAAGTCATTTGGAACAAAACCAGCATCCACTGCGGCACGCGATGCACCTACAGCCGCGCCTAACTTATCTGCGAGTTGTTCTAGAATGACAAAATTTTCACCACTGCCCATACCACGACCACCAGAAACGATAATACCAGCATTACCTAACTCTGGGCGTGCAGACTCGGTCAAAGCTTGTGATACAAATTCAGTACGTGCAGCAATGGCTTGAGTTAAATTAACCACTTCAGCACTGCCCGTTGAATCAACAGCATCAAACGCACTTGAACGCACTGTCATGACTTTTTTTGCATCTAAACTTTGTACCGTAGCTAAAGCGTTACCAGCGTATATAGGACGGACAAACGTATCACTACTGACAACTTCAATCACTTCAGAGATCTGAGCAACATCGAGAAGTGCAGCTACGCGGGGTAAAGTATCCTTACCCACACTCGATGCGACAGCCAAAATATGTTCATAATCTGCAGCTAATTCAACAATTAACTTAGATAGGTTTTCAGCCAAATGCGCGCCATATTCAGCAGAGTCAGCGACTAACACTTTACTCACACCAGCTAAGCTTTGTGCAGCTGTGACGGCAGCACTACAATCAACACCTGCGACGAGTACATGAATATCACCACCAATGGCTGCAGCTGCGCTAATCACTTTAGCCGTATCGGCTTTTAAACTCACATTATCGTGTTCTGCTAATACTAAAATGCTCATGTTAGATCACCTTCGCTTCGTTTTTTAACTTCTCAACCAATTCTTCGACAGAAGACACCATAATGCCGGCCTTGCGGTCAACTGGAGGGGTTACTTTAAGTACTGTTTGATGTGCTTTTAAACTCACATCTAAATCAGTAACAGCGACGGTTTCTAACGGCTTACGTTTCGCTTTCATAATGTTTGGCAATGATGCATAACGGGGCTCGTTTAAACGAAGATCAACCGTAACAATTGCCGGCAAAGGCATTTTTAAGGTTTGTAAGCCGCCGTCAATTTCACGAGTGACCGTAACACTATCACCATCAACGTTAACTTCAGAAGCAAAGGTTGCTTGTGGCAAATCAGCTAATGCCGCTAACATTTGCCCTGTTTGGTTATTGTCGCCATCGATTGACTGCTTACCAAATAGTATTAGTTGCGCTTGCTCTTTTTCTTGCACGGCTTTTAATAGCTTGGCAATTGACAGTGGCACTAACTCTTCATCTGTTTCAATGTGAATAGCTCTATCTGCCCCCAAAGCCATCGCGGTTCTTAATTGCTCTTGGACAGCTTTTACACCAACACTCACCACGACAACTTCGGTGGCAATGCCAGCTTCTTTTAAGCGAACGGCTTCTTCAACAGCAATTTCGCAAAATGGATTTAACGCCATTTTAAGGTTTGTTGTATCAACACTTGTGTTGTCAGCTTTTACCCTGACCTTCACATTGGCATCGACTACACGTTTAACAGGCACCAATACTTTCATAGGGTTTCCTTCCTACAACTTGAATGAATGTGGACAACACATTGGCCTTCACCAATGCAAGATGGGTTAACTCTACGTCCTGCTAACGTCAACGTCAACAAAAGTCAAACGCTTGTTTACATATTTTTTTTCTTTGATGGTGGCAATCAAGGTAGATAGGCAGTTGTTGACTATTTGCTTAACGAGATATATTTAATTAAAATATATTTCATAATTGGATGATTTAATTTGATTCAGAGCCGAATAGTTTCTATTATCATACTTATATTCAGTATTTATTAAGTTGTATTGGTAATAACTAACGAGCTAACATTACTTATATTAATAATAAGACAACAATAAACCATATGCAGTACTGGGAACTACTTTAAGCGTTGATGATTTATCTCTTATCACTTTTATTTTATTAATAAATAATTAGGAAACTATACAACATGAGTGACTTTTTAGACATATTAACCCACGGCCGTCGTTTTAAAGCTGCAGTAAAGGAATTATCTCTTGATGATTTGCTCGAAACAGCTGCAAAATTAGAAAAAATCATTACCGAACGTCAAGAAGAAGAAAAACTAGAACTTGAAGCCAATGCAGAACGTAATGCTCGTATTGCTGAAATCCTAGCTCAAATTGAAAACAGCGGTTTATCTATTGAAGATTTAGGTGAAGTGACGTCTTCAGCTAAAACAGCAACCAAAAAGCGTGCTCCACGTCCGCCAAAATATCAAATTACTGTTGATGGCGAATTAATTCAATGGACTGGCCAAGGTCGCATGCCAACGGTATTCAAACAACAAGTTGATAGCGGAAAAAGCATGACAGAATTTTTAATTCCTGGCATGGAATAATAATGCTAACTAACAGTTAACATTACAGTTACCTCATTAAATTAAAAGAGCTTACTTTAAGTAAGCTCTTTTTTTATGACATTTGAACGCTTTAACATCGCTATGAGACAGAGTAAACTATTGATAAATGCTCATCTCCTCTTAATTAAAGGTTTCGGCTATGACTTTTCCTCTTAAATATGTATTTTTTGCCTCTGGCATAACTTTATTATTGAGCGCTTGTACAAGCGATTTTACATTCAAAAGTAATTTAGACAGTAAAGTAATCAATGATTATTTTAAAGTCAGTGATGTACACTTATATGAAGGTTCTGAACAACCAAAAGGTCAATTTGAAGTATTAGGTTTAGTTGAAGGCGAAGCCTGTCAAGAAACCCTTCAAGATGCTCCTCCACAAATGAGTATTGCCCGGACGAATGCCAGAAGAGCGGCAGCAGACTTAGGAGCTAATGGCTTTGTAGTTAAAAGCTGCTTTATCATAAATGAAGCTGATAATAGTTGTTTTAGTCGCGCACTTTGTGTAGGACAAGCAATTAAAGTACCTACTAAGCAAGAATAACAACCTACAGAATAACTCAATGTAATATCTTGGCAAAATACACATAATGAGTGCCAACATCACGCTCATCAATAAGGTTTGTTTTAATTTATGATTTCCTTTCATTGCTTAATTCAGGTATTTCATGGCCCTAAGTAACCAACCAAACAGTCAGCAAGATCCAGTTGACACTCCAGCTACAGCTCCATTTAGTAATCAATTAAATGCGGTCGCCATATGTAGAACGCCTTATAAACAAAAATTCGGTATTCCCCGTCAACCAGGGCTAGTCAATGCCATTGGTTACATTGAGTTTGAGCCAGCCTTTAATCATCTTGATGCGGTTAGAGGGATAGAGCAATATTCTCATTTATGGTTATTATTTTGTTTCCATGAAAATTTAGCCCAAGGCTGGAAAACAACAGTACGCCCGCCCCGTCTTGGTGGTAATGAAAAGCTAGGCGTGTTTGCCACTCGCTCAACCTTTAGGCCCAATGGCATTGGCCAGTCAGTGGTAAAACTTCATGGTGTAGAACAACGTAAAGGAAAGGTGTGTTTAAAAATATCAGGAATGGACTTACTCGATGGCACCCCCATTGTTGATATAAAACCTTATATTCCTTTTTCTGATGCTATTTTTGATGCCAAAGGCGGTATTGCTCAAGAAGCCCCCATTTTATGCTGTGTCACATATACTGATATTGCCGAAAAACAAATCGCTCAACATGCCACACAAAACCACTATCAAGGTTTAAGCGAATTAATTGAAGGTGTGTTGTCACAAGACCCTCGTCCAGCCTATAAAAAAGCAAAAGAAGATCTCAAGCTTTATCAAATAGCATTATATGACTTAGATGTTTTTTGGCGTATTACTCCCCAAGGAATTGAGGTAGTAGAACTCAAACCGACCAATGTTGAACGGCTTAAGGAGTAACAACATGGCGGAAATTGACTACCAAACTCAGCACAAAAAACGCTTATCATGGATGCCTTGGTTGTACTTTTCATTAAAGCCTAAGCACCTACTGTGGGCAAAGCCATGGCAAGATGAAATACAACAGCATCTTTGCCAACTAGAAACCATTCAAATTGGTCAACAATGTTTTATTGCCCCGCAAGCACAACTTTTTGCCGAACCAGGTCGGGATATCAACATTGGACATCAATGTATGATTGCCGCTGAAGTCTTTATGCATGGTCCAATAACTTTAGGTAATGAAGTGGCCATTAACCATGGTTGCAGCTTAGATGGTGGCCGTAACGGTATCAAAATTGGCAACCAAACACGTATTGCCAATAACGTCACTATTTATGCCTTTAATCATGGTATGGCCCCTAACACGCCGGTTTATCAACAACCCGCAACATCTAATGGAGTGATCATTGGCCAAGATGTATGGATTGGCGCTCAAGCTGGTATTGTTGACGGTGTAAATATTGGCGATCATGCCATTATTGGCATGGGTTCTATTGTCACAAAAAATGTCCCCAACTACGCTATTGTTGCAGGAAATCCAGCCCGAGTGATTGGCGATAGACGTGATAAAAAATAACCTACTACCATTTAAGCATCACAAAGCCTTCTTTTGAGTAGAAATAGCAGGTGACATCATTGATGCAGGTGCTAAAATGGCGATCATTCATAGCAACTATTTTGGACATTGGGAATGCGAGTTAGCAAGTACCTGCTTTCAACACAAAAAGAAACCCCTGCAAATGCAGAGGTGATTAGTCATCAGTTAATGTTACGTGCCGGTATGATCCGTCGTAATGCTTCAGGTCTCTACAGCTGGCTTCCGTCAGGTTTACGCGTATTACGTAAAGTTGAAGCTATTGTTCGTGAAGAAATGAACAAAACAGGCGCTATTGAAATATTAATGCCGCTAGTTCAACCTGCTGACTTATGGGTTGAAACAGGCCGTTGGGACAAGTTTGGCCCTGAATTACTGCGTTTTCAAGACCGCCATAATCGAGATTTTGTGCTGGGTCCAACCCATGAAGAAGTTATTACCGACTTAGTCCGTAAAGAATTAAGTTCTTACAAACAACTGCCAATAACTCTTTACCAAGTACAAACTAAATTTCGGGATGAAGTGCGCCCACGTTTTGGCGTAATGCGTGCTCGCGAATTCTTGATGAAAGATGCTTATTCTTTCCATTTAGATCAAGAAACAATGGACAGTACATACCATGCCATGCACACCGCATACAGTAATATTCTGACACGTATGGGTCTGTCATTCCGTCCGGTACTTGCTGACACTGGTTCTATTGGTGGCAGCATGTCACATGAATTCCATGTACTTGCTAGCAGCGGTGAAGATTTAATCGCTTACTCAACGGGCTGTGACTATGCCGCTAACATTGAGAAAGCTGAATCGCCAATGCCTACTCAAACGCGTGAAGCGCCAACACAAACAATGACGTTAGTGGACACTCCTAACGTAAAAACCATTGCCGAATTAGTTGGGCAATTCGATCTGGCGATCACCCAAACCGTTAAAACCTTAATCGTTAAAGGCGCAACGAAAGAAGTACCATTGGTTGCATTAGTGATTCGTGGCGATCACGAACTTAACGAAATCAAAGCCGACAAACTTGAGTTAGTTGCCTCACCATTTGAATTTGCATCTGAAGCGGAAATTCGTGATGCAGTGGGTGCAGGTCCAGGTTCTATTGGACCAGTAGGCTTAAATATGCCGATAATTATAGACCATAGTGTCACTGTAATGAGTGATTTTGCTGCCGGTGCCAATACCGAAGACAAGCATTACTTTGGTATCAATTGGGAACGTGATTTACCGTTAACCACTGCTGCTGATATTCGTAATGTTGTCGAGGGCGAACCTACGCCAGATGGCTTAGGCACTTATGCTATGGCTCGTGGTATAGAAGTCGGTCATATTTTCCAGTTAGGCACTAACTACTCAACATCAATGAACGCCACTGTGTTAGATGAAAATGGCAAAGCTCAAGTATTATTGATGGGTTGCTATGGCGTTGGTGTTAGCCGTATTGTGGCTGCAGCTATTGAACAAAACAACGATGATCGTGGCATTATTTGGCCTGAAGCAATCGCACCGTTTACGGTAGGTATTTTGCCAATGAACATGCATAAATCCCATCGCGTTGCTGACATTGCTGAAAAACTTTACCAAGACTTAACAGAGGCTGGCGTTGAAGTGTTAATGGATGATCGTAAAGAACGTCCAGGTGTAATGTTTGCCGATATGGAATTGCTCGGTTTACCCCATGTGGTAGTCATTGGCGATCGTAATATCGATGCTGGTGTCTTTGAATACAAAAATCGTCGAACAGGTGAGAAGCAAGATATCCCATTTGATGAAATAGTGGCATTTTTAACAAATGCTGCAAAAGGTTAACCGCTCATTGTCACCCATTTAAAAAACGCACTTTTGGTGCGTTTTTTATTGCCTTAAACTAAATATGATTTAGACCAATGCATTTTATTGTTCAAGATCTATATAATACCAATCCTATTAAATATGTGATCTTTCAGCGGGAGTTCAAAGTGCTGTAGGCAAGGCAGATGATTGAAGCGAATAGTGATTCTATTTTGAAAGCATCTAACGAAGCATAAAGGACTTTGA
>NZ_JBSQBN010000159.1:0-9064 GCF_053850585.1 Shewanella sp. A22 | reverse complement strand
ATAGATCTCGCCCCAAACTGGACTCGAACCAGTGACATACGGATTAACAGTCCGCCGTTCTACCAACTGAACTATTGGGGAATTACGTTTATGACTCAACTTACTTTAACTAAATGGCTCCCCAGACTGGACTCGAACCAGTGACATACGGATTAACAGTCCGCCGTTCTACCAACTGAACTACTGGGGAAACGTTTTTAGCAATCTATTGCTGAGAACGGAGCGCATAGTAAAACGCTCTGGTAACTGAGTCAACTCGAGTTATAAAAAAAAATGCATTTATGTGACTAATTGGTTATCAAATACACATCGTGCACGACTTTTGGGCGTTTCTGTTGTTTTTTGCACAATGATGACAAAATTAATTACTGACTCAGAAACTTATGTGTAGTTTGGTTGCCGCTCTATTCGTTACAGGAATGGTAATCATCAATTAATTACCGAGTAGTCTAGATCCGTAAAAGGCTATTTTTTGTGGTTTGTGTTTAGGTTGAATGCTTAATGATACTTAACAGAAGGTTGTAACCAAAGTTATGAAATTAAGACCGGTGGTTTGAGTTCGCGATCGTTAGTTTGCTCTTTATGAATGTATTTTATGCGAGTCTCGAATGATTTAATTTAATGTTAACCGAGTTTATTGTCGTGATCTTTCGTATTAATGTTCAAATGTAATTTAATTTCATCAGAACTTTCTTACGCTTTTATGAAATTTGCCTAGGCGCTATCCCGCATCAGTATTGAGCTTTGATGAGTTATCCACTAAATCTGTGGATAAACTTGTGGACTTCTACTGTAAATGAGCTGCAATCCCTTATACTGCTTGAGTCGGAGTTAAATTGGTACAATTAATTAGCGATAGTTAAAATTCTTTTTTATCAGATAGATATGGAAATCAACTGTTTTTTTATTTGATTGTTCTATCCATTGCAAAATGGTAACTCGTTTGCTTTACAGATTGTGTATTAAATTGCATTTTAGGCATGTTTATCTGTTAATTAGCTTGGTTTTTAAGCGATTTTAACGTGTTGTTTATTACTTTCATATAATGATCTTAATTTGGTCATATAGTTGCAGTATGTGTCTGATAATGATCTTAACTTAATAGGGTGGGCATGACACTTGCTTACTAGCAGCATTACATGAACTTGTAATAGGCATTGGAGTTGATGCAGCTATATAGAGCAGGTCTTTCTTGTTAGCAAAATGATGTTAATTTTGACTTACACTCAGGCCATTGTTTATCGGCTATTATCCATTTATCAATGTGGGCATTATTTGTTGAGTATTAATCTTGACCATCTGAGTTTGTTAACCTCTAGCATAATGTATCGCCATTTATCTATGTTTCGGTATATGATATTGGGTCAATAAAATAGGAAATTATGTCGTGTCAGAGTCAGTATTTTCGTTAGAGTCTAAATTCGAGCCTGCCGGCGATCAACCTACAGCGATAAAACAATTAGTCGATGGTTTAGCGTCTGGCATTGCCAGCCAGACGTTATTGGGCGTGACGGGCTCTGGTAAAACTTACACCATAGCCAATGTGATTAAACAAATGGGCAGACCTACCATCATTATGGCTCCCAATAAAACGCTTGCCGCTCAGCTTTATGGAGAAATGAAAGAGTTTTTTCCCCATAATGCGGTCGAGTATTTTGTGTCCTACTATGATTATTATCAGCCGGAAGCTTATGTACCTGCTTCTAACACCTTTATAGAAAAAGATGCATCAGTTAATGCTCACATTGAACAAATGCGCTTGTCGGCGACTAAAGCCCTATTAGAGAGAAAAGACGTCGTGCTCATTGCATCCGTTTCGGCGATATATGGTTTAGGTGATCCTGACTCATACATGAAGATGTTATTGCATTTGCGTCAAGGTGATTTTATGGGCCAACGTGACATCCTAATTCGACTCAGTGAATTACAATACAAACGTAATGATATTGAATTACAACGTGGAACGTATCGTGTGCGTGGGGAAGTGATCGATATATTCCCTGCAGAGTCGGAGCGTGAAGCCATTAGAATTGAACTTTTTGACGATGAAATTGAACGTTTAAGCGAATTTGACCCACTCACTGGGCAAATTAACAAACGCATTGTACGCACAACTATTTACCCGAAGACCCATTATGTTACGCCAAGAGAGAAAATTCTCGCTGCAACAGAAGAAATTAAACAAGAGCTGCGTGAGCGCCGCCAATATCTACTTGATAATAATAAGTTGATTGAAGCTCAGCGTATAACTGAGCGAGTACAATATGATATTGAAATGATGGTTGAACTGGGATATTGCTCTGGTATTGAAAACTACTCGCGCTATTTATCTGGCCGTGTATCTGGCGAGGGTCCACCAACATTATTAGATTATTTACCCGCTGATGGTTTGCTAATTATTGATGAATCACATGTCACTGTTCCGCAAATTGGTGCAATGTATAAAGGTGACAGAAGCCGCAAAATGAACTTGGTTGAATATGGATTTAGATTACCGTCAGCGTTAGATAATCGTCCACTTATGTTTGAAGAATTTGAACGATTAATGCCGCAAACTATTTTTGTGTCGGCAACACCTAGCCAATATGAGTTAGATAAAAGTGACGGTGAGGTCGCAGAGCAGGTGGTCCGTCCCACAGGGCTACTCGACCCCGAGCTTGAGGTTCGCCCCGTCGGAATTCAAGTTGATGATTTGTTGTCTGAAATCCATAAACGCGTTGCGGTAAATGAGCGAGTACTGGTGACAACGTTAACCAAACGTATGTCTGAAGATTTAACGGAATATTTGGATGAGCATGGCATCAAAGTACGTTACTTGCATTCCGATATCGATACGGTTGAACGTATTGAGATTATCCGTGACTTACGTTTAGGTCATTTCGATGTATTGGTGGGCATTAACTTATTACGCGAGGGACTCGATTTACCAGAAGTGTCATTAGTGTGTATTTTAGATGCAGACAAAGAGGGCTTTTTGCGCTCAGAGCGTTCGCTTATTCAGACCATTGGTCGTGCCGCACGTAATGTAAACGGTAAAGTCATTCTCTACGCTGACAGAATTACCAACTCAATGGCTAAAGCGATGGGAGAAACCGAACGGCGTCGTGAGAAACAACACCAGCATAACCTAAAACTCGGTATTGTACCTCGTGGGGTAGTGAAGAGTATTACAGATGTGATGGATGTCGGCGATTCTAACTTCAGTAAAGGAACCCGTAAAAATCATTCAAAATACGCTGAAGTGGCTGAAGAAAGAGCCAAATACAGCAGTATTGCTGACTTGAGTCATCAAATTGATAAACTTGAGAAACAGATGCATGAGCATGCTAAAAACTTAGAGTTTGAACAAGCTGCAGCGGTGCGTGATGAAGTTAAATATTTACGTGAGTTGATTATTGTAAGCAATTAATTAAAGCTTATTTTTGATCAAGCGTGTGAATAAGGATTTAAGCCACGATGTTGAGTTGCACTATTGCAGCTCAACAACAGTATTTCTGTGCTTTTTTATTCTTCACAAAGCTTACCCTTTTTATTTCTAATGCTAATATTATACTTTGATGTCTTTATTCAAACTCATTAAATTGTGATCAAATAGCCAAAGGAATGCAGTAAGTATGCTTGATAAACAACGTTATTCTGAACTTGACTGGTTGCGGGTAATACTGATTTTTGCGGTATTTTTACACCATGTATTTATGCCATTTAATGGCGATGGTTGGCATGTGATGAATAATGAATCGAGCAAGGTGCTTGACGATATTATGGTGTATTTTGAACAGATAAGGTTGCAAACCTTGTTTTTTATCGCAGGCGCAGCCAGTTTTTTGTTATTGCAAAAACTGCCTATTCGTAGCTTTCTGTTAGGTAAGTTTCATCGCTTATTTGTGCCTTTGTTGGTGGGAATGATATTGATTGTGCCACCACAAAATTATTATGAGAACATCACTGAATATGACTCTTTAGCATCTGCCTATGGTCAGTTGATGTTGTCGTTTGATAGTAATCATTTATGGTTTATAGAATTTTTAGTCATTTTTATGCTGCTTGCTGTGCCATTTAGGTACTTGTTAATACATCAAACCGGCAATAAATTACAACGATGGCTTGAACGGATCAGCAATCATCATTTGGGGTTACTGTCTCTAGTGCTGTTATTAATCACATTACGTGGCGTACTGAAATATATTGCCCCTTCAGACAGTCATCATATTGAAAACCTGTCATTGAGTGTTTTTTATCTGTTTTTCTATTTTACAGGAATGTGCTTTGTTAAAAGTGAGATTATTTGGCGCGCATTAGCTGAACACAGATATACCGCTTTAGTTTGTTTAACCGTCAGTACATTACTGTTTTATGGTTACTATTATTCTCCTGATTTAAGCCCTTATTTGTCGCTAACCACCCGTTGGCAGTTATGGTGGTTGGTTTGTACACTTGTTTCTTGGTCCAGTTTACTAACCTTAGCTGGCTTTGCGATTGCTTATATAAAGAAAACGCCCACTTGGTTACATAAAACTAATGAATTAATTTATCCATTTTATATTTTGCATCAAACCATTATTGTGATGTTGGCGTTTTATATTGTGCAGTGGCAGGTTTCAATCGCAATTAAGTCCGTTAGCTTATTATTAAGTGCTTTTGTTATGTGTGCCTTACTATGTTATTGGGTGATAAAGCCGTTTAATATCACGCGTTACTTATTTGGGCTTAAGTTATTACCTAAAAAGTAGAATCAAATAATCGCCTTATATTTTCTGGTTAAACTGTTGATAATAAAACCTAATGTAATTTTAATCCAAGGCGTATCAACTTTTATTAATTGTTTGTTGTTAATAAAATGAATATGCATCTAGCGACAACAATTCAAATTCTACATCTTGGTGGATCTTTTTAGCGCTACAGGTTTCGCTTGCGCCTAATACAGCTATAAGTGGTAAAAAGTGTTCTTGAGTCGGATGATTAAATTGAGCAAATGGTGCCAAAGATAAGTAATTTAACATTGACTCTGTATCATTATTAATTAGTTTTTCTTCAACCCAGTTTGTGAATGTATTCATCATCTCAACACCATTTGGGGTTTTGGACTGACGAAAAACCTCACTTAAATTATGGCTTATCCCACCAGAACCAATAATGAGAATGTTGTCATGTTTTAACGAGGCAATAAGCTGACCGTATTGATAATTTTGTGCTGTGCCCACACGGGTATTAATGGATATTTGCACAATAGGAATGTTCGCCTGCGGGTACATTAATCTCAGTGGGATCCACACGCCATGATCCCAACCATGTGTTGGAGATAAATTGACTTTAATACCTGCACTCACAAAGGCGTCGGCAATTTGTTTTGCCAATACAGGCTCGCCAGGTGCTGGATAATGAATTTGATACAGTTCATCAGGGAAGTGATAGAAATCGTGTATTGTTTCTGGCCGCGCTCCTGCAGTAATCACCACATCGTCAGTGACATCTAAATGGGCCGAAAATACCACAATGGCTTTTGGGGTAGGGAGTTGTTGGCCAAGTTTTTGTAAAAAACGCGATGTGTTAGTGTTCTCAACCGCCATCATTGGCGATCCATGTGATATAAACAGCGGATGTTGAAGTTGCTTCATGTTCGGTACCTCGTGTAATGCCAATGGGTTGATTCAGTGCTTTTGCATCTTAATCGTATGGCTTTGGTTATCATTATATTGTTAGTTACATGGGTGATAAATGTGCTTATAATGGATAAACAATCAACATAGTGTTGCTAATGTATGGATAAACTCGATACCATGAGAACCTTTTTGACCGTGGTGCAAGAAGGGGCGTTTACTAAAGCGGCTGATAAATTGAATATATCACCACAACTGGTGAGTAAGTATATTTCGGCTTTAGAGCAATGCTTACACACGCGATTACTGCAACGTACAACGCGGCGCTTAAGTTTGACCCAAGCGGGTACAGAGTATTATCAACGTTGTGTGCAAGTGATCGCCGATATCGATGAAATGGAAAATCAATTAACACATCATGCCGAAGTGGTGTCGGGCACGTTAACAGTCAGTGCGCCAATGTCCTTTGGCAGTTTGCACTTACCGCAGTTATTAATGGATTTTCAGCAGGCTTACCCAGCGATTAAACTGAATATTAGACTAACCGATTTAAAAGTAGATATTGTCGAAGACGGTATTGATGTTGCTATGCGCATTGGTCATTTAGCAGACTCATCATACATTGGCAAAAAGGTCGCGCCCATTCAGATTGCAATTATGGCCTCAGCAGATTATTTAGCGCGTCAGGGGATACCGCAAACTCCGGCAGAATTACACCATCACACCTATCTTAAATATTCATACTCAGACGATGCCATGTTATTTGCTGGTTTTGAACAAGCCAGTCAGTCGCTTAAGTTTAATGAAAAATTGATTGCCAATAATGGAGAACTGCTGGTGAATGCGGCCATTTTAGGTGGCGGGATAGTTATTCAACCCACATTTATCGCAGGTAAAGCATTAGTTGAAGGTAAGCTTGTACGCATACTCAGAGATTTTGAACCTAAACCAATGGGCTTGTATATGGTGTATGCTAATAGGCAGTTCTTGGCGGCAAAAGTGAAGTGTTTTGTTGATTTTGTGAGCCATTATTACGGTAAAACGCCTTACTGGGATGACGCGCAGTAAAATATAAATGATTGTTGTTTCGTCATATTTTACTTATATAACCCTTAACATTATTGATGTTTATTGGGCTCATCTTTAATCGTACTGATACTTGTCACTTAATCGCTGTGAATATTATGTCTATCACCACTAACTGGGATTATTTTAAGATGTGGTTCAGCTAAGCTCTTTTGCCAAGGCTGCAACATTGCATAACATGGATAATTCATCATTATCAAAGCAATTTAAAAAGTTAGAGTCGACGCTAGGCGTACAACGACTTAACCGTTCTTCACGTTCATTTGCATTTCTTTAGCGGGGGAAGATAATCTCGAACAAGCACATATTTTTATGTGTCATTTAGAGTGGGGCGCATGGCTGAGTCAAACGTGATTGCTAAGAGATTGCTAAAATTCATATTGCTACTGTGACCTCTAAAGAATTTATTCTCCAATAGGGCATACCATCTACACCTGTAGAATTAGTGACTCTGATTGATAGCAATGGTGATACTTTTCTCGATATCATGTGTTTAAGTCAGCTAGCTCATGGCGACCAATTTAAAAATTATAAGATGCAGGGTAACCATACAGTCAGTGATGTCAGCTCAATGATATCAGAGGTTAAAGATGGTATGGGTTACACCATGATTGATTTATTTTTTTTAGAAAAACCGATTTCAGAACTTAGTGCCTTATTAACCGATCATTGATTGTCGACCATGGATACGGGGATTTATGCCGTGTATCCACATAAAAAAACAAACATTGCTGGTAAGTGAGTTTATTAAAGCGGTGTAAGATTATATCGGCATGCCGCCTTTTTTGTTGTCGCATATTCCTCATTATCACCTTAACTGTTGTTATTACAGGGTTAAACCGTCGACAATATATTGATTAAAATTATCCTGTTGAGGCATAGCTAATGTATTTTAGTTGTTTTTATAATACCAATCTCATTAAATATCTGGTTAGTTCAGAGTCTCTCAGGTTTTTCAATTCAAGGCACATTGATGTAGAAATGGTTGTTGCCTTTTAAATCGATGTAACACAGAAGTAGAATACCTGAGAGACTCCATTCTGGCGGGTTTCAAAGTCCTTTATGCTTCGTTAGATGCTTTCAGAATAGAATCACTATTCGCTTCAATCATCTGCCTTGCTTACAGCACTTTGAACTCTCGCTGAAAGATCACATATTTAATAGGATTGGTATAAGATGAGCATCATTGTGATGTCAGTCCTAAGGCGTGAGTAATTGCCTTAATGCATGCCTAAATTGCATAAACATCGGCTCTAAGCTGTAGCGGTGATGCTGGATCACATCAACACTGGCCTGCCAGCCCATATCTTTAAATTCGCTGGGTAATAGCACTAATTGGTCACTTTTTACATATTCATTGGCGATATGATTGGGCAGTAAACACCAACCATTACCCTGTAGTGTTAGTTCCAGTAGCACATAATAATTGTCTGCATACCAAATGTCGGGGCTTAAGGCGAGTTGGAAGTTACTCGATTTGTTGTTACGCGAGCGCATCAGTAATTGCCTGTGCAGCTTTAGGCTGGCTAAGTTAGTCGTTTCTTGTTGGGCTAATGGGTGTTTTCTCGCAACGTAGATATCAAATTTAACTGAACCAATCGTTTCATAATCAATGTGCGATGGAATAGACAGTTCACTAAAAATAATCCCAGTTACGGCTCTATCTGTGTCAATCATATCGACTATATCGATGCTTGATGCAGTAAAAATTGCCAAAGAGGTATTGGGGAAATCGATTTCCAACTGATTGACGATACTGGAGAGTTTGTGAAACGGAATCCCTTCATCTAGTCCGATAGTGAGCTCTGAAATAAAAGGCTTATCGAGGTGCTGTGCACAATAACGTAAACGTTGGTGCTGCTCTAATAATACAGTGGCATGACTTAATAGTTTTTTACCTGCCAGTGTTAATTGCGGATAACGCCCACTACGGTCAAACAATATCGCATTGCAATCTATCTCAAGATTGATGACATGCTGGCTTACTACGGATTGCGCTTTTTTGAGTGAACGAGCCGCCGCTGAAAACGAGCCTGTTTTTGCTGTCACCACCAATGCCTCTAGCTGATCAACACTATACATATCGTTTTTCCAGATACTATCTAACTATTTAGTATCCTTATATTGGATGATAATAATGCAAACGTCACTATTTATTGAGAGCATTATGCAAACAAAAGAGAGAATATTCCACGCGGTGTCTTTTGAGATATTGGCGACAGCAATCATAGTCCCTGTGAGCGCCATGCTAATATGTAACCATCCCTTATATAGATCATATTTTAAGAGAGTTTTCCTCATTTAATCGCTCATACATCTTGGGCGGTAGATCGTTCAGTGATTCATGTGGCCGATCATAATTATATTCTTCAATCCAACTA
>NZ_JBSQBN010000158.1:0-9275 GCF_053850585.1 Shewanella sp. A22 | reverse complement strand
GCATCTAACGAAGCATAAAGGACTTTGAAACCCGCCAGAATGGAGTCTCTCAGGTATTCCATTTCTGTGTTACATCGATTTAAAAGGCAACAACCATTTCTACATCAATGTGCCTTGAATTGAAAAAAACTGAGAGACTCTGAACTGACCAGATATTTAATGAGATTGGTATAACGCCAACGTTAAAAATCAATAAAGTATTAACACCACCAAAGGCAAAGTTGTTACTCGTAATGTAGTAGGTTTTGCAAAGTGAAGTCCGAAGTCATGTGAATGAAAAAGGTCAACAATTGAGGGTTATTTAAAAAACTGGGCATTACATAAAAAAGCGCGACGGTTATCGTCGCGCTAACTGTTTTAAACTAGCTTTTTTGGCATATCAACGCACTAATTTGCAAAGCCTTGTTGTAATTTCTTGACTGCAGCTTTGATTTTTCGAGTGTTCTCTGGCCCCATGCGGATAAGTAATTTCTGTGCATCGGGTAATGCTTCAAGGTTTGGGTCAACATATTGATAGTTAACACTGATTGATGATAACTCAATCGGGTCTTCAATAATGGGCGCGCTTGCGATCATGCTAAAAGCTTGTTGCATGCGTTTATCAAAGTCGATATCACTGTATCCGAGCTCAGTAAAAGCTTCGGCAAATAAGGGTTTTAATTCAATGTAAGTTGCGATTAAATCCTTATCACTCAAACCAGCTATAAAATTCGCATATAAATCATACCGATGATAACCATCAGGATTAAGATACGTTTTATTGGTAATGTCACTTACTGTGAATGGAGTGTCAGGGCCTTTTAATGGACTAGCTTTGCGCACAATATCGCCTTGGGCGAGGTTATCGATAAAGACAACAAATTGGCGAGCAATGTCTTTTTTCAAGATCATCGGCGCAATTTTCATACCGTTAGCAATGGCCAATGTTTTTGCTTCAACAAAATCGTCAGACTCAGCTAATGCAGGTAGTGGCTCTACGACGGTGGTTTCAGCCGATGTTTCTGGTTCGCCAATGGGCACAACATCATCCGTTGTAGTGGTTATGTTATGAGGTTCTTCAATAGGGGGTTGCTCTATTGGCGTCTCTGGGATTGATTCTGGTAGTTCAACCGGTGCGATAACAACAGGTTCATATTCTTCAGTGTCATCACTGGTAAAATAGAAATAACTGCTTGCACCTAACAGGGCGATGACCGCGATAGCGATTAACAGCACGTTAGATCCTGTTTTTTCAGAGGATTGCGGGGTAATTCGGTCTTCTTCATTAACTTGCATTTCAATTCCTTGGGGTTATTGCTAATCGATACAAATATCTTGGTGGAGTCGAAAAATTCTGCTGCATCCATTCTGCAATATTCGGCAGACTTGTCTAGTGATAACTGATGATAATGAACAATATATTACGATTTATTTTATGCTTGGACATATTGTTGTTTATCTCCTATCCAGCGTTGAATAATTGCATCGACGTTTTGAGGTACTTGTTGGTTAACGTGAGAGGCTAATTTTTGAGTTGGCGCAATTAAATGCTGATCACGAATAAGATCGGCAATTTTTAAATCGGCTAAACCGGTTTGTTTAGTGCCTAGTACCTCACCTGGTCCTCTAATTTCTAAATCTTTTTGTGCAATAACAAAACCATCGTTACTGTTTCGCAGCACCCCTAAACGTTTTGTCGCCGTTGGTGACAATGGTGCTTTGTAAAGTAATACGCAGTGGCTGGCTACAGCCCCTCGACCCACTCGGCCTCTTAATTGGTGTAACTGTGCGAGACCTAATCGTTCAGGGTTTTCGATAATCATTAAGCTGGCATTAGGTACGTCTACACCCACCTCGATGACGGTAGTCGCTACTAATAGGTTCAATTCACCCGCTTTAAACTGTGCCATAATCGCCTGTTTTTCGGCACTTTTCATTCTGCCGTGAACTAAACCTATTTTCAGTTCGGGAAGGGCGCTAGTGAGTTCAGCTGCCGTGTCTTCTGCCGCTTGGCATTCAAGTACCTCTGATTCTTCAATTAAGGTACATACCCAATATGCTTGACGATTATCATGCAATGCTGCTTGTTTGACGCGTTCAATCACTTGTTCGCGGCGACTATCGGCAATCGCAACCGTGGTGACAGGTGTTCGCCCAGGTGGAAGCTCATCAATAACTGAGGTATCTAAATCTGCGTAAGCTGTCATGGCTAAAGTACGTGGAATCGGCGTGGCCGTCATGATTAACTGGTGTGGATGAAACCCTTGGCTAACGCCTTTTTCACGTAATCCTAGGCGTTGATGAACACCAAAACGATGTTGTTCGTCGATAATGATTAATGCCAGTTTGTTAAACACGACCGCTTGTTGAAATATCGCATGAGTACCGATGACCATGTGAGCAGCACCAGAGGCTATATTTTCGAGCGATTGGGCTCTGGCTTTGCCTTTTAGTTTACCTGCCAGCCAGCCGACTTTTAGACCAAGTGGTTCAAACCATGTGGCAAAATTAGCGGCGTGTTGTTCAGCCAATAATTCAGTTGGTGCCATCATGGCCACTTGGTATCCGTTTTCAATTGCTTGTAATGCTGCCAATGCTGCTACCAGAGTTTTTCCGGAACCTACGTCACCTTGAACTAAGCGCATCATTGGGGTTGGGTGTTGTATGTCTTGGCTGATTTCTGCGACAACTCGTTGTTGTGCTCCCGTTGGCTTAAACGGCAGTTGTGCTAAAAAAGGGCTTAATAATTGCCCTGTAGCAGGCATTGGTGCTGCGGCATCTTGATTACTGCGCTGGCGAAGTTGCAACATGCTTAAATTATGAGCCAGCAGTTCTTCTTGTATCAACCTTTGTTGTGCTGGATGTTGGCCTTGTTCTAATTCAAAGGGTGACACCGAACTATGGGGGCGATGCAAAATATGCAGCGCATCATGCAGGCTAATATTATTGGGTTGCAATGCACTTGGCAGTAACTCAGGTAAGCCACCTTGGTCTAACATTGCTAGGGCTTGCTCTGTCAATTTTATCCAACTGGTTTGCTTAACGCCTTCTGTGGTTGGGTAAATAGGGGTTAATGTGTCGCTTAATGTGACCGATTCACCTGGATGAATAATTTGATACTCAGGGTGTACAATTTCTTTATGATTATTTCCACGGCGGATCTCACCGTAAGCTCGAATGCTTGCTCCATTTTCCATGGCGTTGCGTTGTGCCATCGAAAAATTAAAAAATCGCAGGCTCATGATTCCGCTGTGATCGCGAACATTACACACTAACATGCGCCGCCGACCTTGGATTATTTGAGTCGATTGAATTTCCGCTTCGATGGTGCCATAACTACCAGGGGGTAATGTGGCAATTGGATGGATTTGTGTGCGGTCTTCATAACGCAGCGGTAAATGAAACAGTACATCTTGTACTGTTTCTATACCTAACTTAGCCAGTTTTTCCGCAACCTTTTTAGCTACGCCTTTAAGGTTGGTGATCGGAACAAGATCCAGTCGTAGCAAATTGTACGCACCTAAATGGGTTATCGAAGATGTAAAAATCATAGTGATTTCAGGCTATCAATTAAAATCACTGTAATTATATACAGATGTTTAGGCTATCTTAGCAGACTTTTAATACAAGGCAATATTAAGCCACTAATTACAACCAGCCCTTTTGTTTGGCTATTCTTGCCGCGTCAATTCGGTTGCTGGCATTGAGTTTACTTATGGCTTCGGATAAATAGTTACGCACAGTGCCTTCAGCGATAAATAATTGGCTCGCAATATCGCTGGTTGATAAGCCTTCGCTCGCCAAGCGCAAGGCGCGCCTTTCTTTGTCATTCAATGGATCAATTTCACCAATGGCGTTAAAGGCCAGCTCAGGATCGATAACCCGTTTTCCTGCCATTACTTGTTTTATAGCATTGATGAGGTCATCTGATGGCGCATCTTTTAATAAAAAACCACCAACACCATATTCTAATGCTCGTTTGATGTATCCTGCTCGGCCGAAGGTGGTCAGAATAATCACTTTGGTCTGGCTGTGTTGTTGCTGTAACCACTGACTCAGTTCCAAACCTGTTTTTCCTGGCATTTCAATGTCGGTAAGTAATAAGTCAAAAGAACTCGTTTTAAGTTGCTGCATCGCTTTATCGCCATCTTCGACTTCGACAATCTCAATGTTGTTCAAAGTATCATAGGCTAGCGTGAGTAAAGCGGCGAGGGCGCCTCTTACCATGGCTTGATCTTCGGCTAATAGAATTTTCATTGAACGGGCTCACTTAATGGTAATTGGATACTCACTTTATAATGAGGGATTAATTGGTAGTTTATGATGCCATGTAGTAATGTGATTCGCTCTTGAATGCCTGTTAAACCGTTGCCTTCAGAGATAGCTTTAACTGGTGCATTCTCGATAAAATTGAGTTTGAGCCAACCTTGGCTTGCTTCAATATGCAGGGTGCAATGCGTTGCTTGGCTGTGTTTGATAGTGTTATTAATCAACTCAGTTAACAGTAAGCTGATTTGAGATTCCATAAGTTCACTGAGTTTAGGGAATGTGCCTTCTATGCTGACGGCAATCGCATTGTCTCTTAACGTGTTGGCTAAGGTGTTTAAGGTATGCGTTAACCCTTGATGTTTATAGTTGGATACAGTGTGACGAATTTGACTTAAACAGTCTCGAGTTATCACACTGACTTGATGGATTTGCTGCTGTGCTAGGTCAATTTTGCCTGAGGCAATAAACTTGTCTGCCAGTTCTGCTTTTAATGCGATTGCGGCTAAATGGTGACCCATAACATCGTGTAAATCGCGGCCAATCCGCTCGCGCTCTAATGCGGTGGCTAAATTGGCGATTTCATCTTTCGATTGTTGTTGCTGGCGTTTTATTCGTTGGCGGTTTTGTTCTATGACACCAAACACTCCCACCCCTAAACAAATTCCCATGCCATAAAAAGTAAAAAAGTAGCTTGGGTAATCCATAATGATATCGATCACGAACAGCAAAATACTCAGTACGAGAAAACTCAATATTGCAGTACGAAGTGAATAAAACAAACCAATAAAGAAGCAACAAAAACTGAATAGAGATATTGCTCCGCTGCTGAAGAATGACGACGTTATTGCAGTAACAACCATTAATACAATGGGTTTAAGAACGTGCTCTTTTGGGCTGTTATAGGCCCAGAAATAACTAATAATAAATGGCACTAATAATGCTATAGCAATGGAAATCTTTAACCATTGACCGGCCATAAAATATAATGGAATAAAGTAAAAGCCTAAGTTTATAAGGTAAACCCAAGCAGTTTTTTGTTCATAACTTTTTTCATAATTAGATGATAAACAAGATGTCATTGTGCCTCCCTGCGCAGTTAATCATAGAGTAACTGCGCGTTAACTCAAGAAAAAAGCAATCGACATTACTGTTTAACAGCCTGTAGGTTGACTAGAAATTTTGCCCAACCATATTGAGGGTCAACATTCAATGCCGCTTGCCAGTCTTGCATTGCACCGCTTAAGTCACCTTGTTCTTGTTTAGCTAAACCTCTCCATGTGTAAGCTTCTGCGTGTCCCCAACAAATAGCGTCACAGGGCAGGTCATATTGAGCAATCGCTTGGCTTGCTAATGTTTGTGCCTTATCCAGCCCACCACCAAATGTACTTGGGGTATAAAATGCATTAATGGCTCTAACAAGACTGACTCGAGGATTGTTGGGTTCCAGTTCACTGGCCTGTTGTAATAGCTGAGTGGTTTTCATGCCATATTCTACCCCCTTGCTATTATCGAAAGCGATTTGCGTCCCATATACTGCTGCTAATAAAGCTTGCGAGTCAGCGGAAGTGTTCTGGCTTAACATTGTATTGAGAGTTTGCTGGGCATCATTTAATGAATTTATCGCAAGTTGACGTTGGCCCATGATATTAGCTGTAATGGCAAGACGATAATCAGCATAGGCTTTTTCATAATCAGTAGCCTGTTCACTGTATTGTCTGAGTTCAGTGATGTTCATGGTGTTTGCTGCAGCATCAATGTCGCTGATATCAGCAAAGCAGTTTTGGCTGACTAAGGTTAAGCTGGTGATCAATAGTAAGGTTTTCATGGCTATCTCCATTTACGTTTCCCCAATCGGATGTTGTTGGGATAGGCTTAGTATGGAGAAGCACACGATTGATTATCAGACACAAAGGTCATCAAAATAGGGTGACAAATGTCATGTACTTTGTATTCAAGACCGAGTGCTATTCGGTCTTGTTAATACAAAAAGGAAAGAAAGACGAAAAGATTAAACCACTTGCATCACTAAGTAACAGGTGTAACCAAGGTAACCCGTGAGTAACACCGCACCTTCACGACGACCAATTCGTAAACCACTCCAAGCAAACGGTAATACCATGAATGCAAAAATCAGCATGGCGATAAAATCGATTTCGTTAAATCCAGCTGCGGAAACAGGGTGGATTAATGCCGTAGCGCCCAAAATACCCAGTACATTGAAAATATTGGAACCCACAACGTTACCAATAGCAATGTCACTTTGACCTTTAAGTGCGGCCATAACCGAGGTGACAAGTTCTGGCATGCTGGTGCCAATAGCCACAATGGTTAAGCCGATGATGACTTCGCTAATGCCAAATTGTTTCGCTAAATCAACCGCACCGTTAACAAATAAAATGCCACCACTAACTAACATACCAATGCCAAGGGTAATGAGAGTAATTGAAAATAATGGGTTTTGTGGTTTTGCATCGATGTTTAATTCTTCTGGCTTATTTTTAGAACTGATATAACTAAAACCAAGATAACCTAAGAGCAGACTGAATAAAATCGCGCCATCAATAAAACTCACTTCACCATCGAGCAGTAAAAACCATACTAAAATCGATGCCGCAATCATAATCGGGATGTCGCGTTTAACCATTTGAGATTGCACTGTAATAGGGCGAATAAGGGCGGTGATAGCCAAAATTAATCCAATGTTAACAATATTTGATCCGACGACGTTGCCTAAGGCTATACCGGGATTGCCTGCCAAAGCTGATTTAACACTGACAGCCAATTCTGGTGCACTTGTACCAAATGCGACAATAGTTAACCCAATGATAAGTGGTGCAATGCCTAATCGCAGCGCTACGGCACTGGCTCCGCGCACTAATGCCTCGGCACCAAAAGTTAAAATCATAAAACCACCAATTATCGATAATGCAATTAACATGATGTATCTACCTTGATTTTAAGCTGCACTAAAGTAGAGCCGCTAATTAAATTGCGCGTATATTGACAGAATATGTCAAAAAAATACACGCTATTAGCGTGTATTTTTGGGGATAAAAAAGAAATGAAAGTAACTTGTTATAATTCGTCTTCCCAACGAACTTTGGCGCCGCGAACGCCGTCTACTTTGTTGTTGAAGGCTTTTTCCAGTACGTGACGTTTAATTTTTAACGTTGGCGTTAATGCGTCGTTTTCGATCGTCCATTCATCATTAACGACGATAATGGCATCAACATGTTCATGTGATTCAAGATGCGGATTAACATTGTCGAGAGTCTCTTTTAATGATGTTCTGACTTCTTCTCGTGGCTGTAACTTTGAACTTTCTGACAGCTGCACTAACGCCACGGGATGTGGTAAACCAGACCCAATAACGCAAATTAACTCTACGTGAGAGTCTTGAGCCAGCCTACGTTCAATAGGTACAGGGGCGACATATTTACCTTTTGAAGTTTTAAAATTGTCTTTAACACGACCAGTTATACCGATATAACCGTCTTCGTCAATTTCACATAAATCACCAGTATGAAAAAATCCATCTTCAGTAAATGCTGCCGCGGTGGCTTCTTCTTGTAAGTAATAGCCTTTCATTAAGCCAGGGCTTTTCACCAACAACTCACCTTGTTCTGTTTGGCGAACTAAGCAGCCTTCAACTGGGCGGCCTACAGAACCAATTTTTTGTGCATTGAAAGGGTAATTAATAATGGAGTAAGCGCTGTTTTCTGTCATTCCCCACGCTTCGCAAATATCAATGCCGATGCTGTTATACCATTCTAGTAATGATGGTGGGATAGGCGCAGAGCCTGAACCGTTCAAACGAGATTGATCTAAACCTAAGCCTTTTTTAATTTTACGTTTAACAATACTGCTAATAATAGGGAGTTTGAGTAATGTTTTGAGTTTTTTCTCACCAATTTTATTGATGATATTTAATTGGAATACTGTCCATAAGCGCGGTACCGAGAAAAACACCGTTGGACGACAACGTTGAATATCATCTACAAATGAGTCTAGGCCTTCTACAAAAGATACGGTAGCACCAGAGTAGTATGACGAACCTTCAATGGCCACGCGTTCAGTAATATGTGCAAGCGGCAAGTAAGATAACAACCTATCTGTCGTATTGGTTTGTAAGTCACGAATAACGGCTTCGCATGCCCAGCCATAACTGGTAAAGGTTTGTATTGCACCTTTAGGTTTACCAGTTGAACCTGAAGTATAAATAAGCGTCATGATTTGATCTGTTGTAGGCAGCTGTTGGTCTACAAGTGGCTTACCCATTGATAACAATTGCTGCCAATGATATTGCGCTGGCATAGTGTCATAAGGCATGGCTAAACGAAGAATATCACCGCCCACCGCGAGTTCTTGCTCTGCCCAATGATCGAGCTTGCCAGTAAAAATGGCTTTGGCACGACTATGTTCGAGTATATAACGAATGGTTTCGGCATTCGCGGTTGGATAAATTGGCACACTAATGTAACCACCATACATTAACGCTAAATCGACAATAAACCACTCAGCACAGTTTTTAGATAATACGGCCACTTTATCGCCGGGTTCTAGGCCTAAATGACGCAGAGAACCCGCAATTTGGTACATTTTCTGTTGAACTTCACGCCAGGTGAAATCCACATACTTACCGTTAATTGGCTGGCGTAGGTAAACTTTGTCACCCTGAGTATCAACCCAGTGAGACAACATCTCAACAGGAGTTTTAATTAAATTTTCCATAGACGCTTCCATGTTCATTATTGTTATTGTGGGTCTTGTATCGATCATATTACATAAACTTAGTATGGCCATTTTTGTGCACTGGCGCAAACTATTGCGCTGTATGTGCGCAAGGTAACATTATGGGTAAGTTAGCAGAATTGGCTGAATAAACAATAGATGTTGAGTCATACCAATCCTATTAAATATGTGATCTTTCAGCGGGAGTTCAAAGTGCTGTAGGCAAGGCAGATGATTGAAGCGAATAGTGATCCTCGGTAACAAGCTCCTGCGTTACTCTACCTCCAGCATCTGAC